>NZ_JBFWVN010000056.1:0-20106 GCF_050246715.1 Methylocystis sp. | reverse complement strand
ATTGGCGGGCGTGGCTGGCGCGGAATGCGCGTAAGGTTGGCTTAGACACCCGAATCCTACGCCGTATCAGCGCTCTATGCCACGCTCGCCAGCCTCAAACATTCGCTTCATGAATAATTGCGGCTAGTCGATCAGCAGCGTGCTGAAACATGCGCAAGTAATCACGTCGCCGTCGATCTCGCACGGCCTTCCATCCGCCAAAGCGCGCCGAGCTGAGGGATAGCGTATCGTCACGCGCTCTGGCGGCGGACCCGTCAAGGCGAGTTCGACTGTCGCGGTGCAATTTTCTCGACGGGCTCGGAGATCGATGACGCCGAAGGTTGTCGGCAGCTTTTGCAGCCTTATGCCTTCTGCCTCCCACCACTCGTCAGGAACGGCGCGGAACAGCTCGAGCGCGCCGCCATTTTCTTGGACCAACATCCTTCGAACGGCGGTAACGAACTCAGCGCCGACCCAGGTGTGGGGCATATCGCCGATATATTGCGGCGCCCGAGGCGGGCTCCACACGACTTCCGCCCAATGCCGCCAATTTCTGGGCCTCCGGCAATCGAGCGCGAGGGCGAGCAGACGAAAAGCGTCTTCGAATCTGCCCAGCGACACGTAAGCGTTGAGGTTGCGGATGACGTAGGGCGTGAAGCCGCCCTCGAAATCCGGCGCGCTGATTGACTTGATGCGAGCGGCGCTGAGGTCGTAGGTCGCTTGTAGGAGCTCGTGCGGAAGCACATCCTCGACGCGGCAGGGCTCGAAGGCGATCGATGTCGACGTCGGATCAATGTCGCCACGGTCGGCCGAGCCTGTGATGACTCCTTTGCCCAGGAGCTCCGCGGTCATGCGAAGAGAGCGAGTGAGATTTGTGGCGAACGCCTGTCCCCTTGCTTTGGCGCGCGCCGCAGTCTCCTGCTCGCCCGCTTCGTTCGCCAGATATTCGCAATTGCGCCAGGCGCTCAATGCGAAGTAATCGTCCCAATAGCTGTAAGTCGGCTCGCCATAGCCCTCATGACTGATCGAGCGCGGCAAGAGCCCGTGAAATCGGGATTCCGGCCCATGCCGCGCATTGGTGCGAGCGCAAAGCGCTTCAATGTAAAAGGTGGCTCGGACCACGGGTTCGATAATCGCGGCGAGGAAGTCGCGATCCTTGGATATCCGGTATGTTTCCGCCGCGATGCCGACGAATTCGCCCTGAGCGTCGAACTCGATTCCGCTTCCATAACCATGGTTGAGCGCGCCATCCTCATTGAGGATCGGCGGAACCAAGCCGTTCGCGCAAATTCGTTTCGAATACCAGAGGACGAAAGCTTTCGCTTCATCGATCAATCCAACCCAGAGCAAGGCGAGCGCCTGGGCGGAGCCGTCGCGTATCCATATGCGGTCGTAATTTCTCGGACCGGGCTTGAAAGCGAATCGTGTGGCATTCACGAGGATCAGCGCGGTTTGCGCTTCGACCGTCTCGGTAACCTCGCGATCGCCGACCGCAATCCTCCTGGGACCGATCCTTTTCCTCCAGCCATCGGCGACGCTTTCGCGGATGACGGAGAACGTTACGCTGGCGTCAGGCGCGACGCCTTCATAAAGAGGCGCGGCGACAATGACGGCGTCGCTCGCCCCAGGCGGCAGTGAAAAAGCAAACTCCAAGGCGGCGCTGAGAAGGCCCGACTCAGAGCGCAGGCTCCGGTCCGTCGCTTTCGCGCCGTTTTCGATGAGTCTTACGACGTCGCCGTCGTCGAATTCGGCGACGGTGACGACGTCCGGGTCGAGCGAAAAGGCGGCGTGGACGCGATCATTGACCAGCACGTTCCGGCCTTCGACGCAAATGGCGTCGATGAACGTGTGGCCGCCATGCTGCCAATAGGGATTGATCTGAACCGGCCGCACCGCCATCACGAGCGCGCCGTCGCGAGGCGCGCCGCTGCGGTTGACGATCCGATATTCGACCAGCGCCTGGCCGGCATGGGCGAGGGCGGTCGCCCGAACCTCAATGTCCTCCACGGACCAGATGACGCTCGGGATCGGCAGCGAGCCGCTTTCGAGAGAGCAGCGGATTTCTTCGCTCGCGGGCGCGCCGATGAGTTTTGCCCCAACGCGAAGCAGGTGCATGATTTGGGCCGAGCCGCGTCTTGGTTCGAGATTGCCATATTCGTCGAAAAGCGCTTCTTCTGTTTGCTCGAATTCTCCCAGCACGGTCCAATAGACTTGGCGTCCGAGCAGCGATTGCGGGTAGAGATCGCCGCGTCCGGCGCGCGCCGCTTGCTCCAATTGGCCGATCGGCATCCGATCCCTGTCGGGGATGCGGAGCTTGAGCTCGTTGACGATTGCGCCGTCAGGCGCGCTCGCCGCGTGAACGGTCAGTCGAATGTAGCGGCTGGCCTCGCAGGGCCACCAGAAACTGTCGCTCTGGCCTTCTCCGGTGGCGATACGGCCGAGCTCTCGAAACTCTTGGCCGTCCTCGGATAGATAGGCCGAGAAGTCCGTTCCATAGGTCTCTCCCCAGTCCACCAGCGTCCCTGCCACCGATCGGACATAGCCGAGATCGACGGTGATGCTTTCGCCCGCCGCGAGCCTGACCGGCGCGTGGCCGAGCGCGGCGATCCGGCCTTCCTCCAATGTCGAAACCGCGTCTGCGGGTGCGTACAGGTTGATTTCCACAATCTCAGGACCTGGCCGGCGATCCGGATTTTCGCAGCTCCAGCGCACGAAGCGGGCCTGTGTCGGCGGGAAGCCGAAAACCTCCTGTCCGCCCTCGCCATGTCGGGTGGCGCAAAGATTCGTCCAGGACTCGCCGTCCAGAGAGCCCGCGAATGCATATTCGCGCGGCGACCGATGACCCCAGTAGATTTCCAGTCCGCCGAGCGTCGCGACGACGCCGAGATCGATCTCGAGCCAGGGCTTTTCAGAGGAATCCGAGACCCAAATCGTGGCGTAGCGATCGTCGATCGCATGTCTTGGAACGTCGCTGCTGGCGCACGCCTTCCACATCGCTTTCCGCGGGACGTTCATGGCTCTCCTTTGGAAGGCTGCGGACTTCCGCGATGGTGCCTAGGCTTCGATATATAGTTGGTTCTTTCGGCCGCCGGGACGAGGCTCAGGCTCGGCGAGGATGCGTGAGTTCGATTGCGCGCCGACGCCACATCGCAAAACGAAAGGGTCGCCGACCGCATGGCAGACAGCTCGCAGACTATCAATCGCCGCCGCTTGCAAAGCGGATCCGGATTGACCGTTACAGCAAACGCCAATGGCTCAATTCGGCGCATGTCTCATCAAGAGGTCTTGGTCAATCTGTTCCTCGGCGATGACATCGAGGGCGGACCGGCGAACATTTTTCTGCGCCGACTGGATGGTCAGGGCGAGGCGATCGGCCTGCTCGCGCCGCTGACGCGCAAGACGGTGAAATTCGACAATCGCAGCATGACGCTTCTGGGCGAATGGCGGAATATCAGCTTTTCGCTGACGCTGCTTCTTTCCTCATCCGCCGCCGCATGGTTCTGGCGCCTCGCGCTGGAAAATCATGGCGACGCTCTGCAAACCTTCGATCTCATCTATGCGCAGGACCTGGCGCTCGCCGATTACGGCGCCGTGCGGTCGAACGAATATTATGTCAGCCAATATGTCGATCATTCGCCTCTGGTGCACCCGGAGCGGGGCGTGGTCGTCGCCTCCCGCCAGAACCAACATGCCGGCGGACGCAACCCTTGGTGCGTGATCGGCTCTCTGCGGCGTGGCGTCAATTTCGCCACCGACGCCTTGCAAGTTTACGGTCTCGCGACGCGCGCTGGCGAAATCCCTGCGGCCCTGACTCAAGGGCTAGCAGGCAAACGTCTCCAGCACGAGCATTCCCTTGCCGCCATCCAGGACGCGCCAATCTCATTGGAGCAAGGAGAACGAGCGGAATGCGGCTTCTTTGGCTGGCTGGAACCGGACCATCCGGCGGCGACGTCGCCCGCGGATTTGGCTTTCGTCGATCTGGCTCTGGCGCTTCCCGAAGCGAAATCCGATTGCTCCAACTGCGCTGGCGGACAAGACGCTTCGGTCCCGCCGAGCCTGTTCTGTTCCGCGCCGCTGCTCGACGCCATGGAGCTGAGTGAAGCCGAGATCGTCAATCTTTACGGCGATGACATACGGGAAGCGGAGCGCGAGGACAGCCGCCTTTTATCTTTCTTTACCGGCGAGCGCAGTCACGTCGCGCTCAACGCGAAAGAGCGCGCCGTGTTGCGGCCCCATGGACATATCCTGCGCACCGGGGGCGGTCTCATTCCCGACGAGGCGGCGATGACCTCGACCGTCTGGATGTCTGGCGTGTTCAATTCGATGCTGACTCAGGGTCACGTAAGCGTTAATCGGTTTCTCTCCACGACCCGCAGCTATCTCGGCCTATTCCGCTCGCATGGCCAGCGGTTGTTTGTCGACGCGGGCGATGGATGGCGCTTGCTCGACGAGCCCTCGGCCTTCGAAATGACGCCGGAAGCCTGCCGCTGGCATTACAAGCATGAGGCAGGACTGATCCGGGTCGAGAGCCGTGCGCTCAACGAGACCCATGAGTTGCGTCTCACCATCGAAGTCCTCTCGGGAGCGCCGCTGCGCTTTCTCCTGTCGAACCGCATCGCCCTCGACGGCGACGACGGCGTCGACGCGGCGCCGCCGCGCTATGAGCAGGACGGCGCAGGCGTGTTCGTTCGACCAAATGCGGACAGCGAGGTCGGAAGACGCTTTCCCCACGGCGGCTTCCGCATAGATCTATTGCCAGGCGCATCCCTCGAGAGGGTCGCTGGAGATGAAGCGCTCTTTACTGACGGCGTATCGCGGCGCGAGCCGTTCCTGTGCCTCATCGTCGCGCCTGCCAGCTCGATCTGCTTTCGTATCCAGGGCCGCCTGTTGCCGCCCGAGCCGGCGGCGGCCATGGAAACCGATCGCTATTGGCAAGGCATGTCGCTGGGGCTCCGCATCTTCGCGCCCGCCGACAGCCCTCTGGCTAAAGACGCGGCGCGGCTCAGCGAAATCCTTCCCTGGTTTGCGCAAAATGCGCTCGTCCATTACCTCGCGCCGCGTGGTCTCGAACAATTTACCGGCGGCGGCTGGGGCGCCCGCGATGTCGCCCAGGGACCCGCCGAAATGCTCCTCGCCCTTGGCCGTTTCGAACCGTTGCGCGACCTTCTGCTGCGTCTATTTCGTCAGCAGAACCCGGATGGCGATTGGCCGCAATGGTTCGGGGTCTTCGAGCGGGACAGGCGTAGCCGCGCCGAGGATTCCCACGGCGACATCGTGTTCTGGCCGCTGCTGGCGCTTGCGAAATATCTCTGCGCGTCCGGGGATCGGTCGATTCTCGATGAGGAGGCGCCCTTCTTCGACGAAGAAGACGCGGCGAGTGAGCGCGCGACGATCGAGCGGCATGTCGAGCGGGCGCTGTCCCTCATCGAACGCCGCGTTATTTGCGGGACTGATCTCGCCGCCTATGGTCACGGCGACTGGAATGACTCCTTGCAGCCCGCCGATGCGAGCATGCGCGAAAACCTTTGCAGCTCCTGGACGGTGACGCTGCACCATCAGACTTTTGTCGCGCTCGCTGACGCTTATGAGCGACTGGGCCTGATGGTCGAGGCGGAGCGTCTGCGTCGTCAGGCCGAACGCGTGCGAAGTGACTTCCAACGCCTCTTGATCATCGACGGCGTGCTTGCGGGCCTCGCCTTTTTTCATGAGACGGACGATGTCGAATATCTACTGCATCCGCGCGATACAACGACCGGCGTTTCCTATCGCCTGATTCCCATAATCCACGCGATTATCGCCGGCCTGTTCACGCCCGAGCAGGCGCGCGAGCATCTCGCGCTGATCGAGCGTCATCTGACGGCGCCCGATGGCGCACGACTGTTCGATCAGCCGATGCAATATCGCGGCGGCCTGCAAAAATATTTTCGGCGGGCGGAAAGCGCCGCCTTCTTTGGCCGCGAAATTGGCCTGATGTACATGCACGCTCATTTACGCTACGCCGAAGCGCTGTGGCGCTACGGCGACGCGGAGGGGTTCTTTCGCGCGCTTTGCCAAGCGAACCCGATTGGCGTGCGCAGTCTCGTTCCCTCGGCGGCGCTGCGTCAGGCGAATTGCTATTTCACCAGCTCCGACGCCGATTTCGACGACCGCTATGAAGCTCGCGATCAGTACAGCGGCGTGATGCGTGGGAACGTTCCGACGGAGGGCGGTTGGCGGGTCTATTCCAGCGGACCCGGCGTCGCCGTCCGCTTGATCCTGTGCTGCGTCCTCGGACTGACCCAGGAAAAGTCGGCGCTCGTCCTCGACCCGGCGATCCCGCCCAGTTTGGACGGGTTGCGGATCGAGGTCACGCTCTTTGGCCGTCGCTTCGAGGTGAGCTACAGGATCGCGCGCATCGGCTGCGGGCTGGTCGGCGTGAACCTCAACGGCGCCGATCTACCCTTCGAGCGTCGCGCCAACCCCTACCGCCTCGGCGCCGCCGAAATTCCGATAGAAGCGGCGCTGAGCCGGATTACGGAAGGCGTAAACCGCCTGTCATTGACAATTTGCTAGCTTGCGTTGCGCGCGTCGATTGCGCGAGCAGCGCGTCGGCGCGCGGCATGGGCGAGGATAAAGCAGGCGTAGCTCCAGGTAAGATTGTCGGCCGATGTCGGCAACCCGTCATATTGGCTGAATTGTTCGGCCAATTCGCGCGACGCCGGCGTAAAGCGGCGCACCGTCGCAAGGAACATATCGCCGCGGCGAAGCGCCGCCGTCGCCAGCCGTTCATGATGCTGTGCAGCAAGCGCGCCGATCGAGAGAGAGGCGGCGGGCGTCTGCAAAAGAGCGGCGAGCGGCGCGCGGCTTTCCTCATCGACGATGATTTCTTCCTTCTCGGCCGCGGCCTGCGCAAGAAGAAAGCAAAATTGCGCCACGCCCAGCGTCGAAAAGTAATAGGCGCCGCCGCTGAAATAGCTGTCGCCGGCATATCGGCCGATCGCCGGCGCGCAATTGGCGGGACGCGTGCGGTTTATTTGATATTCCGTTTCGAACAAGCGCTCGAGCGCGGCCAGCGTTGCGAGGGTCTTGGGATCGACGACGCTATGCAGACCCGCGCGTCGACCCGCGTGGATAGTCGCGAGGATGACGGCGATGTCGAGACGCCGTGGCGCGGACGCGTCCCGCCCAGCGTCCGTTTCGGTCAGACGGCCGCGATAGACGCCATCCTCTGGATCGAAATGTCGATCGAGCTCGGCGAGAAGCGCGCTTGCGGCAGCGGCGCAGCCCGCCGCGCGCGTCGTATCGCCCTGCGCGGCCAAGAATTTGGCGCCTTCGTCGAGCGCCGCCTGCTGGACGAGACGCGTGTGGTAATGGAAGCCAATGCATTCCTCCCACAGATCGCAACAAGTCAGTCGCCAATGCGAAAGCGTATAGTCGAGATCATAGCGCAAGAGCGCCAGGGCGGTTTCTCCCGCCCGCGCTCTAAAGGCGTCTAGGGAGAGAAAGCGCATCACCGCAAGCGCGCGCAACGCAGGGCCGTCATTTTGGGGCCGGCCCCACTTCATTACGTCGAGACTTCCGTCAGCGTTGTAGCGCGCTTCGCCCAATGTCTTGTCGCCGGAGATGTCGGCGATCTCGGCGCGCGCCCGCACATGCTCAAGAAAGGACGGCTCGACCGTTTCGGGATAGCCGCCGCGCTGCAGGAACGACGGGCCGTCCAGCCGACAAAGCTTCAGGCTAAAATCGACGAAGTCGACAAGATGCCGGACTTCGGAGGGCTCGAACGTTTCATCTTCGATGGCTTCGCGCAGCGCGTCGGCGGCGATCGCGGAGTCGCGCAGCCAATGAAAGAAATAGTCGGGCTTCGGATCATACGCCGCCATTTCGGGCGAGGCGACGATCGATCCGCGCGCGGGGCGTACTGTCTGCCCCAATGCGGGTCGACGCTTTACCAAGTTCGTCGCGGAGACCGCACGCAACATCGCCTTCGCGCAGAAAGAATGCTGCTCCCTCGTCCATTCCAAGAGTCCATTCAACTCCTGGTTCATCTCCGCCTCCTTGACCGGCCATTCTTGCTGCGCATCTCGCGGTATCGTTTCGGCCTCTTCGGCTTGAGCGCGTATGGAAGCGACTTGTCGTGCGTCTCAAATGGCGCCGTGACCGCGGCTTCGTTCAATTGGCCCGACTCAGCATAAAAATGAAACGCGCACCCCTATTCGGCTACGCTTGTCGCTTTCGCCAATGAGGCGTTCGAAGACTGGCGCCCTAGGTGGTCAGGCGTCTTGAGACGTTGACCGCCACGCTCCAACGCGAGTTCGACCACTTGAGTATAAAATGCGCTCTTTTCGCGTTCGCTGCCGATCGAAAGAAGCGCTGCTCCGGCGAGTTCCTGCTCAAAAATCTCCATGACTTCCGTGCGCAAAGGCACCGGAAGCGTCTCGATCGCCGTGTCGGCGACGACGCTAGCGGGCCTTTGTAACAGCAGTCGCCCGAAGGCGATGGCCTGCTGCTCGGGATCGGTAAGATCCCTGTCCCAATGCGACTCGAGATCGAGAGATTCAAAGAGATAAGAAAGTCCTACACGAGAAAGCGCAGCTTGGTATTCGGCATCGGAGAACGTTTCCGGCTTTGAGGGATAAGCGAGAACTTCGCGCAATGATCCTTCAGGGATATAAGGCCGCTTCGCCAGAAACATTGTTGTCGTCGGCAGTTCGATCCTGCCGCTGCCCCAAGGCCACAATCCCGCAATTGCGCGAAATAGACTCGTTTTGCCTGAACGGACCCCGCCCACGATAAGGACACGCTCGCCCGGCGCAACTTTTACGTGGGACTCGCTCAAAATTATCCAGCCCGCAGGAGACAGTATTTTCAGATTTTCGAGCAGGATCTCGCTGGTCTCGATCGTCGACAGCTTGACGCGCTCATCGCCTGTTCCGACTGTGTCCATTTGCAGCAGCGCCAAACGAAAAGCGCCGACGCGCAACAGCGTCGCCCGCCAATCTGCGATTGGGCCAGTGTTGTCGACGAACCATCGCAGAGACGTTTGGACCTGTGTGAAGGCTCCAGCAGCCATCAGCATGCCGCCGAAGGTAAGATCGCCGCCGAAGTAAGCGGGAGAGGCCACGATTAGAGGAGCGATGATCGTGAACCAGCCATAACCCGCGGTCATCCAAGTAAGCCGGGTCGTGGCGGCGACGAGTTTCTTCAGGACTGCGAGAAGGCGGTCGAGTTCGCCATCCAGGCGCGCCCGCTCTTCGCGCTCGCCGCGGTAAACGGCAATGCCTTCACAATGCACGGAAGTGTGGACCAACGCGAAGCGAAGTTCGGCCTCACGCGCGTAGCGCGTCGCATTTAAATCAATGAGCGGTCTTCCGACACGCCACGTCGCGAAAGAAGCGATGGCGGCGTAAAGAAGGGCGGCCCACACCATATAGCCGGGTATCGCGAAACTCCGTTCGCCCAAATGGAAGGTGACGCCAGTCGATAGACTCCACAAAACTCCTATGAAGCTTGCGACCAGGAGGGAGGCCTGGAAGAGTCCGATGCCGAGATCCGTTGAAAGCTCCGCCAGATGATGGGCGTCCTCGTGAATTCGTTGGTCTGGGTTCTCGCCAAGTTCGCTGGCGCCGGCGAGGAGAAAAGCGCGCCTTGGCACTAGCCATTGCTCGAAGAGATCGCGCGTCAAACCTTCTCGCAATTTCATTCTCAGAGTCTGATTTAGCCAAGTCTGTGAGACATTCAGGATCAACAAGGAGCCGGCAATTACTCCATAAATGACGAGCTGATTGAGGAAGGTCGACAAATCCTTCCGCTCGATCGCGTCATAAAATGGCTGATTCCAGGCATTGAGCTTGACCTGTGCATAGGCGGTCACGCCGATAACCCCGACAAGACCAACGACGAGAGAGGTTAACGCCGAGCGCTGGTGGGAAAGTCGCAGCAGACTCGCCATCGTCTTCAATAAGGAAATGAATCCATTGTTCGCGCTTGGCGCGCGCGGGTCCGAAGTCGTGTTGGTCATGTCTCGTCCGCTCACTCGAAGCCGGCGCGCTCAAACGCTATCCGGAAGCGTCCATCTTGCCTAAGCCTCCACCTCAAGAGCAACAGCTAATCCGTCCGCTGGCGTGTTGCGCCTCGCGAGTCCTGAAGCGCCGAACACGAATGTCGCGCCCTTGTGAAGGTCGCGCTATTGGCTGCGCGCGGGATCGCGCGGCCACAAGCGGCGTTCGAGCGGAACAAAGGTTCCAAGGAGACGTTGGCGTCAATGTGCGGCGACGATAACGCGGTCGCCAGTTTTCAGCTCGCCGCCCACGACTTCCGAGTATTTGCCGTCGTTCAGTCCGAGCGTCACAAGCACTGGCGCCGGCTTTCCGTCGCGCAGGATCCACAACAGGCTTTCCCCCGCGCCAGGCGAAGGCGCCGCAACGCCTTTCGGCAGAAATCCGAGCGCAGCATCGGGGATGCGCAGCACGTCGTCGCGTCGCGCCGTAATGATTTGGATCGATGCCGCCATGCCAGGCTTGAGCGCCAGTTGCGAACTGTCGGTTCGAAGCAACGCCTCGTAGGTCGCCGCATATTGCATCGTTTGCTTCAACCGGACCTCGACGACTGTCGATTCGAAGGAACGATCGGGGAGACGATCCAATGTCAGCGTCGCTTTGTCGCCGGGCTTGATCTCGCCCGCATCCCGCTCGGCGACGCGAGCGACGACCTTCATTCGCGCCATGTCGCCAACGATTGTGAAGAGGGCGGGCGCTTCCGCTATCGGGGCGACGATTTGTCCGAGCGCAATGTGGCGAGAGATAATGGTTCCTGGCGCGGGCGCAATGATATCGACGCTGGCGAGGTCGGTTTGCGCGGCATTCAAGGAAGCTTGATTTTGCGTGATGGCGGCTTCGTCGAGGGCAATTTTCGCATTCGCGGAATCATACGCCAGCTTGTGATCGCTAAGTTCGTCACTCGAAACGCGACGCCGACCCCGCCGCCGTCGATCTCTCTCCAAAACGAGCTTGGCTTTTGAGAGGGCGACACGATCCTCTTGTAATCGCGCCTGCGCTATCGCGACTTCAGCCTTTGCGCGCGCCACCGCTTCTTCGAATCTTGTCGGATCAACTCGGGCGCATGTCTGGCCTTTTTTGACTTGCATGTCGACGTCGCAATAAATGGCGTCGATGGCGCCCGAAACGCTCGGAGTCACGAGAAAGGTTTCAGCCGCCTCCACGAAACCTCTCGCCTTCACGGTTCGAACGACCGAGCCACGATCAATGGCTTCAGTGACATATCCGCCCGGCGCCGTCGCCCGCTCCATGAGCCAATAAGTTCCGGCCGCGAGGCCGGCGATGGCGATCGCGGCCGCCAGCGCCGACTGAAATTCAGGGGCAATTCGGCGCCCGGCGAAGGCGAGCTCAACGCGAGCGAGATGCCGAGCCTGCCTGGTAGAACGATACTCCAGGAGACGGTACGCGGCGAGCTTCGCGGCGCTCGCCCCAAAGAAGGTGATCAGCGTATAGCCCCAAACCATCAGCGCAAGCGGCCAGCCCGTCGGCGCCATGAACCAGCCATAGACGACGGTCAGCGTGCCCAGAACCTGGGTAGTCTCACAGGGAAGGACGAGCTTCCAGCTCGGCCAGGGCCGCTCCCAGATCGGTCCTTTGTTGCGGGTGAGATAGATGGTCATGTGGCCCGAGACGAGCAGCTTCAGGAAGATCAATGGCTGCACGACCGACGGCGGCAACGCGAGATAGTCGCGCACGATCCAATAGAGGCCGAAGCTTTCCAATACGCCATAGACGCCCAGAACCGAAGCAATGGTCAGGACGCGGGTCATGTCCCAACGCACTGGCTTTGCCGCGAAAGGCGCATTGTCAAAGGCGATCATCATGATCGGGATGTCGTTGAGCAGCGCGAGCAACACGACCATGATCGCCGTGACGGGGTAAAAGTTGAAAATCAATATGCTCGCGGTCATGAACAATAGGACGCGCATGGTTTCCGCGATGCGATAGATCGCATAGCTCGTCATGCGCTCGAAGATGCGGCGCGCCTCCTCGATCGCGGTGGTGATGACCGAGAGGCCCGGCGCCGTCAGCACGAGATCAGCCGCCGCGCGCGCGGCGTCAGTCGCGCCGCTAACGGCAATGCCGACATCGGCCTGTTTCAGCGCCGGCGCGTCATTGACGCCGTCGCCGGTCATGCCGACGATGCGCCCGGCTTTCTGCAGAGCGTCGACGATCTCGAACTTATGCTCGGGAAAGACCCGCGCGAAGCCGTCTGCGGCAAGTATGGCTGCGAGCTTATCTGTGCCCGCGTCGTCTCCGAAAACCTTCTCGGCTACCACGATATTTTGACCGAGCCCGAGCTTGCCGGCGATCTCCTTGGCGATGGCCTCATGGTCGCCCGTCACCATCTTGATGTCGACGCCCATCGCGCGCGCCGCCGCGATCGTCTCAGCCGAGTCGTCACGCGGTGGGTCGAAGAGCGACAGCAATCCCAAGAAGCGCCACTGGCCGCCAGAATCTGTCTGCGCCACGCCCAAAGTGCGGAAACCCTTGGCCGCATCAGCCTCGACCTGCGCCGCGGCCAAGCGTCGCCCTTCGGCATCGAGCTTACAGAGATCGAAGATGACCTGTGGCGCGCCCTTGGCCACTTTGAGCGTCGCGCCACCGCGCTCAACCTCAGCCTCGGTTCGCTTCGCCACGGGATCGAAAGGATGGAAGGCGCGTACCTTATAGTCGGATGGAGCTCCGGACAGCGCCGTGGCGGTCGCCGCGGCAGAGAGGATCGCCGCGTCAATAGCGTCGGGAGCCTCTCGTTGCGACGCGAGCGTCGCCGCCAGCATCAACTCATCTTTATTGGCGTTTGGCGCGAGCCATGGGTCGCCAAGCTTGAGCTCGTTCTTCGTAAGCGTGCCGGTCTTGTCCGAGCACAGGATGTTCATGCCGGCCATTTCCTCGATGGAGACCAGCCGAGACACGATCGCTTTCATTTTGGCCAACCGCTCCGCGCCGACCGCCATGGTGACGGAGAGAACCGCGGGCAGCGCGACGGGGATCGAGGCCACTGTCAGAATGAGGACGAATGCGATGGTCTGGATTAGCGGATCGTGGCGAAATAGCGCGACGATTCCGATGAGCGCGACGAGGCCGATTGTTATCAAAATCAGGAAATTGCCAATCCGCAGCACGGCCCGCTGGAAATGCGAAACGGTCTTGGCCTGTTCGACAAGTCGGGCCGTGTGGCCGAAATAGGTGTTCATGCCCGTGGCGGTGACGAGCGCCGTCATCTCGCCCATCCTCGCAATCGAACCTGAGTAGGCGACGTCTCCCGCCTTCTTGTCGACAGGCAACGACTCGCCGGTCAGCGCGGACTGGTCGACGCTCAGATAGGCTCCGGACAGAAGCTTCACGTCGGCGGGGATAATGTTGCCGAGCTTAATTTCGACGAGATCGCCCGGGACCAGCCGCGCTGCGGAAATATCTTTCCATTCGCCGTCGCGGCGCACGCGCGCCTTCAACGCGAGGCGCTGCTTCAGCAGGGCGATAGCGTTGTCTGCTTTGTATTCCTGCCAGAAGCCGACCCCGGCGTTGACCAGCAGCATAATGACGATGACGGCGAAATCCGCCCAGTGCCGCACAATGCCTGAGAGCACGGCCGCCGCTTCAATCATCCAGGGAATTGGCCCCCAGAAGAATCCGGCAAGCCGCTCGAACGCTCCGATCCTCTGTTCGACGAGGGCGTTTTCTCCGTATTCCGCGAGCCGCCGCGTCGCTTCCGCTTCCGTCAGTCCCGTCGCCGCGTCGGGCGCAGACGTGTCAGTCTCGACGTCGGCGACAGTGGTCGATTGGCGGTTCAATTCGAGAGTCGGGGGGAGTGGACTTATTTGAGGCATTTCATTTCAGTCCGATCCTGTAGGAGTCTCGGTTGGAGGGTTATTTTGAATTGGGCGTCAAGCGAACATGGTTTCCTTCTCAAGGGCAGTTTCAACAATTTGATGTCTTCATTAGTGCTGCGTTCAGCGCCAGCCCGGATTGGTCCGCGCCCTAAAAAGCGATCCTCCGTGAAGCATGGATTTTGAGCCTTTGCGGAGGATTTGAGATGGGCAGGAAATGGCGCTAGCCCGAAGAAATTGTCGCGAAGCTTCTTCGGGCGCACGTGCTGACGACGCTGGGGCGTCGGTTACGGAAGCGATCCGACCGATAGGCGCGAGGGAGGTTGCCTATTGCCGGTGACGCGGGGAATAGGATGGGTTGAAGAGCGACCAGGTCAAGCGACCGACTCAAACCTGTCCCGACGTCGCCTCAACGAGTCGCCGCAGTTCAACGCCTGCGGCACAAAACTTACGCGCATCAACCGCGCTCCCATTGCTGACGCCGTGATCGCTCACATTGTCATCGCTGAGATGTTGGGCGGGATGGCGCCGTTGCTGCGGCGCTGATCTTCTCGCCGCGATCGGCGCTGTCGCGGAACCGCCCTATCCGGTGACGTTAGGATGGCCCAGGCGGCAATGGCTGCGGGTTAAGCGCATTGACCACCGCCTGCAACAATTCGTGAGCGCGAGGCGGCAGCGGCTGAGGATTAAGGGCGACTGCGTCAATAACCGACCGCAGGATGGTTTGAATGCGCTTGTCGCCGATGCGTCCTGTCAGTTCACGAATTTCTTTTAAAATGGCGACATCTGAGCTGCAATCGTTCGGGCTTGTCATTTGTGAACGCTCCACCGGCTCGGATCATCGTCAAGTTCCGTCCTTAGAAAGCTGTCGTCAAGATAGACAGCCGGCGACGTTCAATTGGTCAATATCCTTTGCGCGACGCTTGCGTCAGTTCGCGCCGCCGTCCCACGCCGATTTGTGAGTCAGACACATATGCCTCAGGTTCAGGTTCCCGACGAAAGGGATGCTCCGCATCCGCCGGGAATCGAGTCCGTCAAGAATCAAGAAGGCGTGGCTGTACAAGCGCTGCGCGCGAGCCAGCCCCTGTACCGCAAATCGACGCTTGGCGGCCGCGCTGCGCAGCTCGTCGACGCTGCGCCAGATTCACTTCTCTCCTGATCGAGTCATAGCGCCAAAACCGCCAGGCTAGAGGTTGTTTCCGGCAAGCGGCGCATCCGGGAGTTGTGGCGTCTTTGTCACAATGTCCGAAAATCGACGCGACAGAACCAGGAAGTATTCCAGAAACAGTAGGGAAAATTGGAATCTGATGGTTCAGTTCACCGTCCGAGAAGTTGGCGAATAGTAACTTTTCGTCGGCTACCCATAACGCTTTAGTAAAGCGTGCAGCTGGGGGGTGAATTGGATGTCGAGTAAAGATATTGCTCGCCCGTGGCACAGTATTCACCCTGCCTCCAAAGCAATACGTCTATCTCGCCAAGCGTTGTTCGGCACAAGCGCCTTAACCGGCGCCCTTGCGGGAAGCGTCGCGACCGGACTCGTGCTGGCCACAGGATTGCTCGCGCCGACGCCAGCGAACGCCTTCGTTTGCGGCTCGGCCTCTACCGGCACTCCAGGGTTGATCGGCGATGGCGCCGGAGCGACCGACAACAGCTCCGCCACGGCCACCGCCTGTGGCCAGAACGCTAACGCCAACGGAATAGACGCCACGGCGATGGGGGCGAACGCCATCGCCAACGGCGACTTCGCCACAGGGACCGGGCAGAACGCCAACGCCAACGGCTCGAACGCCACGGCGACGGGGCGAGGCAGCCTCGCTGACGGCAGTTTCGCCACCGCGACCGGGAACGACAGCAAAGCCAACGGCGACTTCGCCACCGCGACCGGGCAGAACGCTCAAGCAAACGGCGACTTCGCCACCGCGACAGGCCAGTTCAGCCAAGCCAATGGCGCCAACGCCACCGCGACGGGCTTGAGCAGCTTCGCCAATGGCGCCAACGCCACCGCGACGGGCACCAACGCCAACGCCACCGGGCAATTCGCCACCGCGACGGGTCAGAACGCCAACGCGAAGGGCGCCAACGCCACCGCGACGGGCCAGAATAGCTTCGCCAACGGCGACTTCGCCACAGCGACCGGGCAGAACGCCAACGCCAACGGCTCGAACGCCACGGCGACGGGGCGAGGCAGCCTCGCTGACGGCAGTTTCGCCACCGCGACCGGGAACGACAGCAAAGCCAACGGCGATTTCGCCACCACCGACCGGGCAGAACGCTCAAGCCAACGGCGCCCAGGCCACCGCGACAGGCCAGTTCAGCCGAGCCACCGGCGACTTCGCCACCGCGACGGGCGTGAGCAGCTTCGCCAACGGAGAAAACGCCACCGCGACAGGAGCTCTCAGTATCTCGGAGGGCGCCAACGCCACCGCGACGGGTGAGTTCAGCGTCGCCAATGGCGCGAGCGCCACCGCCACGGGTCAGGACAGCTTCGCCAACGGCGACTTCGCTACGGCGACGGGGCAGAACGCTCAAGCCAACGGCGCCCAGGCCACCGCGACAGGCCAGTTCAGCCGAGCCAACGGCTCCGCCGCCACCGCGACGGGCGTGAGCAGCTTCGCCAACGGCAAATTCGCCACTGCGACTGGCGGAGGCAGCCTCGCCAATGGCCAATTCGCTTCGGCGGCGGGCGCGAGCAGCTTCGCCAACGGCGCCAACGCCACCGCGACGGGTGAGTTCAGCGTCGCCAATGGCGCGAGCGCCACCGCGACGGGGCAGCGCGCCAACGCTAGCGGCGAGAACGCCACCGCCGTCGGCCAAGGCTCGGTGGCGACGGGCGCCACAGCTTCAGCCTTCGGTCAAAACGCCAACGCCGCGGGCGTCGGCGCGACGGCGCTCGGCCAAAACGCGCAAGCAACCGCCGATAATTCCACCGCCATCGGCGCGGGCGCGAATACGGCGGGATTTGCCAACGCAACCGCGGTCGGCGCGGGCGCAGTCAATACTGCCGCCAATCAGACGATGCTCGGCGGAGTCGCGACCACCTATACGGCGCCGGGAATTACCTCGGCGGCGAGTCGCGCCGCGCAGAGCGGTCCGACAAGTTTCGTCACAACCGACGCAAATGGAAACCTCGCGACATCCGATTACAGTCCCGGCTCTGTCGCCAATCTATCGGGCGCGGTTAACAATCTCGGATTGAATGTCGCGGGGATTTGGCAGAGCGTCGGCAATCTGCAGAAGTCGGTCCGCCGCGGCTATGAAGGATCGGCGGTGGCGATCGCCAGCACCGCGCCGACAATTTCGCGAGACGCCAGATTCGGCGTCTCGGCGAAATGGGGCAATTTCCGTGGGCAGAACGCTTTAGGCGCGATGGCGCAAGTTCGCGTGAACCCGAATATCGTCCTCAATGGAAGTCTGGCCGTCGGCATGCGCTATGGGGGCGTCGGCGGCGGCGTCGGCGGTCTCTTAGAGTGGTGATTGCGTCTCCGTTCGCAATGGTTGTGCGGCCGAGAAGGACTTGGCTTATTTGCAGGGCGCGTGACGAGGCGCCGCTCAGCAAAACGCCGATCGATGGGGGCAGGAATGAAAGACCTCTTGTTCGAAAATGGCTGTTTGCGACTCGGCCCCACCGGTTTTTTCACGCTGGAGCGCGGCTTCGCGGCAATCGCCTTGAGCCTGTTCTTGGCGGGCGCCGGCCCGATGGGTTTCGCGCGCGCCGAACAGCCGGCGAAGGCTGCGCCCATTGAACGCTCCGGCGTGCTGATCCTGGTGCGCTCGTCCCTGCTTGCGCTCGATCACGCGAACAAGACCGGCGTTTACACTGTTCTGCGCGATCTCGGTTCGCCGCAGTTTCAAACCAACACAGCTGCGCGTCTTTCTGAAATTTTCGCCGGCCAACGGCGCGACAAATTCGACTTGTCCGCCGTCGCCGCGATTGACCCGCAGCTAACCTCGCCGCCTCAAATCGATGCGAACGGCATGTTGCGTCTGGTAGGTTTCTTCCCTGCGGGCCCTCAGCAGCTTAACTTCGATCTGGCGTTTGCTCCGGTGGACGGGCAGTGGCGATTGTTCGGGATTTCTGCGGGTCTTGGTCAGTCAACAACGCCCGCAAAAAAACCGCCGCCGAAACCCCGCTCAGTCCCCAAGAAGCAAGAAGCGGAATAGAGCGCGCCGAAGAGACGAACATGCTTCCGGATTCAGAACTGCATTCGATGAATGTGATGTTTGCGACGCCTTGCTATATTTCAGCGGTGAGCATGAACTATGTGACGAGCATTTTCGATCTGACTTGGCATAGCGCGCGGTTTGGATTGAAGTGCATTTTGCACATGCATTCGGAAAGTCTCATCACGCGCGGCCGCAATAAGATGGTGATGAAATTTCTGTCCGACGAATCGCTCACGCATCTGTTCTGGATCGATTCGGATATTGCGTTCACGCCGCAGTCCGTATGCCGCCTGCTGCTCGCAGACCGCGACATCGCGGCAGGCGTTTATCCGATGAAGAGCTTCAACTGGCCCAAAGAAGGCCTGCCCGCCGGCACAACGCGCGAAGAGTTCGAAAAGCGCTACACCGATTATCCTTTTAATCCGATCGGCCATGGCTCGAAGCGGGTGAGCGAATTCGCCGACAGCGACGGTTTTGTCGAAGTGGCGGAGGCGCCGACGGGCTTCATGTGCGTCAAACGGCATGTGTTCTACGACATGATGGAACGCTATCCGCATCTGCGCTACACGCCGGACGGGCCGCCGAATAATCCCCAAGCGCATCTGCATTGGCGCTTCTACGATTGCATGATCGATCCCGACTCCGGCCGTTATCTTTCGGAGGACTTCGCCTTCTGCCGTCTGTGGCGCGACATGGGCGGCAAGGTGTGGGTCGACCTTGAATGCAAGCTGACGCATCTCGGTCAGCACAACTATCCAGGAGACCTCGCCGAAAGTCTGCGGCGGCAGGGCCGCTGGTGACTGCGTTTTAGTTCCCGCCCCGCATGTCGGCGGGAATTCATGAGATGCGAAGCTGCGGTCTGTCCATTTCCATCAAAGACGGGTCGGACGCTCCCTATCCGGCCTTGTCGAGCAGCTTCCAGATTTCTTTCAGAACATCCGGCGAGCCGGCGTCGTTTTCCGATTTGGGCGTCGCCAACCCCGGCAGCGCCATGATCAGGATTTTGTTCTTTGTAAACATGTCCGAGGAGAACTAACCGAGGCCAATCAGCTTGATCGCTCGCCCAAGCACTTGGCGAAAAGACATGTTCTTCAGCGTGTCGGCCTTCTCGCGCGACGCGCCGCGGTGCGAAACGCTCGCGATTCCCCTCGTGGCGATCAGCTTTGACGCTGTTCCGGCGTAAAATCGATATCGGCCATATTCTTCACTTATGTCATCAATCGCTTGCTCGATGAAACCCCGAGCGGTCTTGTAGAGCGCCAAACCGAACATCTCATCAATGCCCGAGCGCAATGTTCGCGCTAATTCTTCCGGGGGACCGAGATCCACGAGGGAAAGCCCTAATGACGATCTGGCGTCAGAAAGGTCTAACGTGATCCTCGTGCGATCGAAGATGACGCGCTCCATCGACCTGCGCAGCTCAGGCGATTGCGCTACTTGAGTAACGTCAAGCACGACGTCGACGACGTCGAGCGTCTGACTGTATAAATAAAGATGCATAAAAACAAAAGCGTAAAATAGATCGCTACTATCTTTAGACAAATTTTCGATGTCGAACCGCCTCGCAAGAAAAGCAAAATAGGGATCGTGCTGATTATTTTTGATGATGGTGCGGATCGAGTTGAAAAACGTGGCGTTGTCGTAAACCATTTGCTCCGTGTATGAACACCATTGATGAAAGAGATTGCGGTATACGAGGATGTGAATGCCGCCAAAGGAATGCTTGAGCGCGCGTATGCGACCAAGCGTCCTTGTGTCGGAAAGGAGAGGGCGCTTTCCAAGGCGCTGGGCGTGCGCAATGAGACTGGAGACATAGCGTTCCTCGCTATTCGCCAGTCTTCCGGTCAACCCGCCAACCGGGACAAAGCTCGCCATTCCCATGCTGAAATCATAGCTCTCGACGCCGCCTTCTTCGCGGATCAAGGGAATGAATTCCGAAAAGTATGACAGGCCGGGAGGATGTTTCGAAGGCCAGTCCTCGGATCCTTCCTTTGCGGCCTGCTCTCGTGTGACGACGGCGAGCCTTTCGTTGAAAATTTCATACAACGCGAGGATTCCGTCGACTGTCTTGAAACAGCTCCATAGCCACGTGCTAG
>NZ_JBFWVN010000055.1:0-21174 GCF_050246715.1 Methylocystis sp. | reverse complement strand
TTGGCGGGTCAGCCGCAGATCGAGATTGTGGCGCGCGATCGCGGCGGCGGCTATGCGCTCGCCGCCGCCAGGGCGCTGCCACAGGCGACACAGGTCGCTGATCGCTGGCATTTGATGGAGAACGCCGGCCGCGCTTTCCTTGACGCCGTGCGCAAGTCGATGCGTCAAATCCGCGCCGCGATCGGCGTGGCGACGATCAACCCTGATCTGCTGACTACTGCCGAACGCATTCAATACGAGGGTTTTCTGCGACGAGAGGAAACGAACGCCGCCATTGTCGCGCATGCCGAGAATGGCACCTCGATCAAACAGATCGTGCGGGAGACAGGACATAGTCGCGGCTTCGTGCGCAGGGTTTTGCGGGGTCAGCGGTCAGATGTATTCCGAACCCGCCAGAGTTCACTTGAGCAGTATCTTCCCTGGCTCGACGCACAATGGACGGCGGGGTTACGCAACGGCTCGGAGCTATGGCGGCGTTTGAAAAATCAGGGATTCAGAGGATGCTTGCGCGTCGTTTCCGAATGGGCCGGCCGCCGCCGCCACGCCGAGCGAGCCGGCACGGAAAGCCTGCGCCGCGTTCCGTCCGCCAGAACGATCGCACGGCTGATGACGACGGGTCGTGACACGCTTTCCAAATCGGAGACGATAACAATCGCGGCGATAGAAGACGGCGTTCCGCCGCTTATCGAGGCGCGCGCAGTCATCGCCGCCTTCCACGTGATGATCCGTAAGAAAGCCGAAGCGGAACTCGACGCCTGGATCGAACAAGCCAAATCCAGCCTCGTTACATCTTTCGCCAATGGCGTCGCCAAGGATAAGGCCGCTGTTCGCGCCGCTATCGTCTCCGCCTGGTCCAATGGTCAGACCGAAGGACAGATCACAAAACTCAAGCTCGTGAAGCGGCAAATGTATGGACGAGCAAAACTCGATCTCCTCGAAGCCCGTCTGATCGGCGCAGCCTGATTATCGATGCACCAAATGTGCGTCAGAGCCCCTTTTGGATGCAAATCTGGGGTCCCGATTCAATGCTGATTGACACAAAAGGGGAGCGGCCCGCCGGCGCAGATCGAAGATAGTTGACGCGACGGAGCGACCAGACAAGCGGAACTGGCGGGGCGTTTTGCGTTAATGGCGAGAGAAGCCCGCCTGAGCGCTTTAGCCAAGGATGATGCATTGGCAGCCGGAAGCGAGAAAGACTCACCAGCGGCCCGCGCTGCTTCGGCGCTGGCATTTTGTTTTGGAGGTGAAAAAAGGCCCACGACTGTCGGGCCGCAGGCAAGGCTCGCTGCCGTCGCTCGATAGGCGACGTCCGCCAATTAGCGCCGAAGCGCTCAACGGCAAGCGCGAGAGGCGCGAAGACGCGTTTTGCCGACAGATACAATACCGAGCTTGCGCGGCGTGTTACTATAACTCACAACTCGGAAGATTTTCGTTTTCTGGTCGAACCATGGAGACGCTGTGAAACGCCGTATAAAGGTGAATGAACGCAACGCAGGCATTTACGTTGGTAGCGTCCGAATCTTAGTAAGAGATTCCTATGGTCGGCTCAACACGGAATGCCAAGACGCACTTAATCTATCCGACTGCGAGCGCCTCATGTGGTGCAAGCAATGCGGCGACCTATTCATAGCACACCATGCAGCGCGGGTTTGTTCGCCAGAATGCTTCAAAGCTCTGCGCGCCTTTCACGAACGTGGCTCATAGCCTTCGCGCCGCCTTTGATGGCGACATGTCCGGCATGAGGTGGGAAAGGGTAGGATTAGCAGCCGGTTCGCTTTGTGAACTGGCTGCTCTGCGCTGATTGGCCCCAGTTCTACCGCCCTTCGCCTTCCGGACCTCGTTTAGCTTGGCGTCGCGGAATCGAATCCCGCGCTTGAACGCGATAAGCATGTGGCAGAGTGGATCAGGCTTGCGGAGCTTCAATCGGCGCAAGTTGCGCCAAATGAAACGAAGCGAGCTGATGGGCGTGGCCATCGCCATGAAGGCGGCGTCCGCAAAGCCTCCCGCGATCTCGGCATAGACCGCGACGACGCCCGCCGCCTATCGCGGCTCTCCCTTCCGGCGAGACCGTTTTTCGTCTGGATCTGCGTCTGATCCAATCTCGGCCTGGGTGTCCGTTCCAGCAGTTGAAGTCCTCAAGCTGGAGGCTTTTTGTGCCTCTCCCCCCAACTGCGTGACAAACCCGAGCGCTATCACGCCCACCCAAAAAATGATCGGAATAATCGAACTCGCATCAAGTTTGATCATCATGGGCGTCATCCATCTCCCCAACCCAGCAGGGCACAGATTCGAAACCGACGGACCGGTGGTGCGGGTGAAAAAAAGCCCACGGCCCTCAAGCCGCGGGCAAGGCTCGCTGCGATCGCTTCGCAGGAAGCGATTGCACTCAAGTAGCGCTGCGTCGCACCATAGCAAGCGTGACTGGCGTGACGGCAAATCCTTGAGCAATTCGCCTACGCGGCGCTCGGCACGAAGCCGAAAAAAGCCCGCGCCGATGCTGGCGCGGGCAGAAAGGGCGCAGATCCGTCGCTCAACTCTTCCGAGCGCGACCAACGGTCAAATAGAACCGCTATGCTGCACTGCAGGCGTGGCAGAGTTGCTTATTTTACATCGTCGCATTATCCACCAAGGAACCTCGGCGACATGCTCGTCGCAGTCGAGCCGGGCGTCATCGCATCGCGGCAACGGAGGACGAGGGCGTAAAGGCCGGACTCGGTTATAACTTGGATGGACTGAGCGCCGCCGCGCTGGCCGGAATGACTGTCGGTTAAAGCGACAGTCATTCTCTCGTCGTCGTCGAGCTTCTCGACCGCATCACGGCTGTTCGCGATGCCCAACGCTTCGCAAACGTCCTTGGCGACGAACCACGAGGAGCTGTGTCTTCGGAAGATCGATGAAGCTGAAGCCCATCACCAACAGCGAGAACCCATCGCGGGCCATTTCGAAATAGCGGACCTCGCGATTTGCGGCTTCGCTGTATTCTCGTATCTCTTTGAAATATAAGGTTGCCCAATTTTGGGTAGCCTGTGATTTCAATATGTTATCGATATCGGCCTAGGCGAGCGCATTCCGATTCAATTGACTCGCGGGTGAGGACCATCGCGACATTCTCCACGCTTCAGTTCACCCTCGCGCAATACGGCGGCCAGTCCAGCATGACCTGCACCTCCCTGGCGCCGCATTCCCGGCAGACGACGTGTAAGGCGACGGCCCTCCAGTCACCACTCAAACGCCCGGCCAGTATATCTGCCCGTCGGTCCATTGCTGTCCCGCCAGATCGTGCCCGAGCGCCCGTTGGACCTGTTGATTTCGCTGTGCAGGCCGGATGAATCATTGAACTGGACGGCGCTCCCGCCCCGGCTGTCGCGGTAGTAGGTCGTGAACCCGTTGCTGTCAGTGACAGCCGTTCCATCCGCCAAAGCTGGCGTCACGGCGAGGAAAAGCGCAAACGGGCAAATCATCAGAATTCGGTTCATGTTCGAATCTCCTTCAACATCACGCGTCCACCTCAGGCCCATTTGATTCCTGACAGCGCTGACAGAATGCTCCTGCCGGGTCTGACCAAGCTGAACGCGTCCGCCCCAGCAATTCCCTCAACGCGAAGATCGGCGACCGAAAGCTGCGCTCGCCGTTGGCGCGGACCTCTCTCCGTTCCTGCGCAGCGTCGTATTCATCAGCCAGCCGGCGCTTCGCCAACGCTTCGATCCGAAGGGCGTCTGCTTGGGGGTCATAGACTTCTGAAGAATATTAAGTAGAAAGCGACGAACACCAAGACAATACCGATATTCGCTAGGAGGCGCCCCCAGAGCCAGCTTCTGAAGAACACTAAATCTACCCCGATTATGAGCGCTACCATCGTGACTACGTAAAGCACGGTAGCTATGTTTGCCTGTCTTTCCATGATCACTGCTCTGGGCGTATTTTATGCTCCAGCTCCGCGCGAACGCTGGCTTTGGCGCGCGCTTTCCGCGCAGATGATCGCGGAAGGGTGGACCGTCGAAGCGAGCGGTCGCGGGCGTCAAGGAAGCGCCGGAGCGCTCAATTATGGGGAACTATATTGTTGGCGAGAACGATCAACCCGGCGAGCACGACGACAATGATGGGGAGGCCAAAAAGCGCGAAGGCTTGGGCGTGAGTCATCTTTAATGCCTCCAACAACATATCAGCAGACAGATGTAGGGCGATGGCGGTTGCGAGCCAGTAGAACTTGCGAGACGATCAGTTGCAGCTGCGCCATCACGTCCACAACGCCGCACGGCCGAGACGTCGTCCATCGGGAAAGAAAAAGGGCTTGCGCTCTCCTGGCGCGATGGGCTCGACAGGCGGGCGACTTGCGCGCGGACGGCGCGGGCGGTCCACGTCTTTTGTCCACGTCCGCACAGTTTCGTGAGAGACGCCGCACGCCGCCGCTGCCTCGTGCAGGGTCGCGCCGGCGGCGACAAGCTCGATGGCGCGGGCGCGCGTCTCCGGCGTCAACAGAGGCTTGCATGGGCGTTCAATGCGCCGTGCCGTCTGTCAGCGCCCGCGCGATGGTCTTGGCGTCCGATCCTGAGAGGCGATTTACGACTCACGTCGACTCGGATCATCCTCAAAATCGAAGCGGGCTGGCGCCTTTCAGTCGCCAGAAAGCTCCTCAAGCCGCCATCATCATGACTCATCGAGCGTGAGAGCATTGATCTCGCCGATTCGAATTTAGGAGCCCGACAATGAACGCCTACCGGTCGAGTGAGCCACGCTACACCATTGTTATCTCAAAAAACGGCAAAGAGCTCGGCACGCTGCGAGATCGCGAAACGAGCCAAGCTCGCAGCTCCTTCGGCGGAGCCGTCGCACGCTACAAAAATTCAGGCGACAACCACCGGATCGAATTTTACGACGGAGCTGATTTGATTGAGGCTTGGTCCACCGAGGAAGGATACAAGTCGCTCTCCGCCTAAATCGTTGGGCGGAAAATCTCGTCTACTTGCGCGTGAGCGTCGGGTCAGCGTCGCCGACGCTTGAGGGACTAGCCGCCCTTCTGATTGGATAGTGATATTTGTATCGCCCCTTGCACGACGCCCGAATTCCTTCGGCGCACAATGAAGTCCTGAGTCTGCCTCTGCGCGTCGGCGCGAACGCCCCGACCGTGGATGTAACGGCGGGGCGTTTTTGCAGTTCAGCGCAGCTTTGACGCCAGCACGTCTACTTTCTCAATTTTCGGCGGCTGCGAGAATAGCTCCGGCGCCTTCGCCATAAGCGCTTTCGCGACCTCTCCGGCAAGATGAGCGTCTCTACCGGCTTCGTCATCGAAGACGTCAAAGATGCCGAAAGTGGTCGCGGACACTCGTATCGCGAACCAGGATACTGTCCCCGGCTCCGCTTCCACGAGCGGCAGCGCCGATTTCATGAATGCTGCGACCTCGTGCTCCTTCCCGATCTTCGCTTCCAAAGTCGCCAAGATGCCAAATTTTACCATTGCGACCTCCCTGGGGGATATAAGTTCCGGGCCGTCAGCCTGCATTTTTTAGGCATTTTCCATGACGGCACGATTCTTGAGTCGCGCAGCCATCATGGAACGAATAGTCTGGCAATACTCGATAAAGCCTATACGGACGGCGGTCGGAGGCGTCAATGAATGCGCTAGATTTTCACCGGGTGGCGGACGAAACCATTCACAAATACAATGCTTCGATGCATCAACCTTCCCGTGAGAGCGACAAGGTCGCCGCCGCGCTAAATCTTGTGTCGGAAACAGCGACCGCGATCAAAGCATTCGAGGAGCAGGCCGCCCAAGCGCTAATGCGCGCCCAGGAGGTCGCCGACGCTGTGAGAGAGGATTTGGACCGCGCTGAGCTGCGGGCCGAGCGCACAGAGACAATGCTGCGCTTGACCGAGGATCAAGTCGAGCAGATGTCCACCGCCATACAGGATGCGCATCAAGAGATTGAAGCGCTGCAATCACAACTCGACTCCAAGATTGCAGAGTTAGCAGCATCTGAAAGGCGGGCGGACGATGCAGAGGACGCTATCGAGCGAATCATGGATGTGATTCGCGCGCGCACCCTCCCGTCAAATTGAACATCCCGTCAGTGGTAAGTGCGGGCCTATCTAGGTTCCGCTTCCACCGTCAGCGCCCGAGCGATGGTCTGCGCTACGACCTTCGCGTCGGCGCCGGAGAGGCGATTGACGAGTGCCCGCCGGGTCGGCTCGTCTTCAAAATAGACATAGGCAAGCGCGATGCCGTTCGCGTCTTCTACCGCGAAGGACTCGCCGCTCTTGCGGATACGCAGCGGCAGGGCATAGGGCGGAGCGGAGAACATTCGCGCGAGCATAGCAGGCTTCACGCGGTTCCTCTTTCTATATCACCGCTCCTATAAATTCGTCCGCTTGTGACCGATATTGTTGAAAAAGTCCGATGGGTGGTGCCCGTCAAAATCGACGCCAAGCACGTTTCAGTCGAGCGTCGCTGATCAATGCCATCATCAAAGATGAGCGGAAGCCCGTCGTTCAGTTGATGCTCTGGCGCGTAGGCCCCCAGCTCCTTTTTCTATCAGCGCACCGTTAGCATCGATCTCTCACCGGTGCGGATCGAGAGCGCCGGCGTGGTAACGCCGACGCCAGGCGTATGCGCGCGCGCCATTGGGATCAGGAGGCGCGAGTCGTCGTCGGCTGGTCTCAGACCGCGACGGTCACCGGTGGCTGCTCATCGGCGTTCTAAAATGTGCGCTAGCGCACATTTCGCTTGAACGTAGCCGGAGACGTTGCTAAAGTTATCGCCTCAGACAGAGACATTCTTGGAGCGAGCGCCGAAGGGCTGAGAGCACCCTTAGGCGCTTATCGGCGACGACGGGCCTGGAGCACCCTGCCGGACGCCATTCGCTCACCGACTGGACTGTCTAATGCCTGCTTCCGCCAATGCCTCCTCGCCACACCGATCAGCATCCGCTTGGATCGCCGAGCGCGGCTATCGGCTCGGCCCCGATGGATATCTCCATCTGGCGGCGTTGATTAAGCCGTCGACAAACGCCGCTCGCCGTGATCGCGAAGTAGTAAAATCAGCCGCCCGTCAGCCGGTCCGCTCTGACGCCAGTTTCCCTAATATTTCAAGTGATTTGCGCGTCGTCGGAAACGATGGTGTCCGGGCGTTGTCCAGTGGTAGCGAATCCTGCGCCACCCCATACAGCTCTCATAACAGCCTCCATAGCAGCCCTTTAAGCGCCTATACAGACACAGATCACAGTTCACAGAAGCCGTATAACGACAACGGACAGAATCAGAATCGTCGCGGCGCAAAAACGGACGGGCGCGCAAAAGTCGCGGCGCGCGTCCTATCGATCTTCCGGAAACTCCAAGCCGCCGCCGGCAACGATCAAGTCCACGCCTTCACGCTCAGAATCGATCCGGCGCTTCTCCAAGGCGTCGAGAATCCGACCAACTACATGCAGCGCCGGATTGCCCGCGAGCTAAAGAAACGCCTCGGCCGCGACGTTCCCTTTGCAGGCGTCGTGGAATGGCGCACAAACGGCGATCCAGAGCTCCACTGTCACGGCGCTATATCCCTACCGGCTCATGAGAAACAATGCGCCAGCGACGCTCTCCGGGCCGCCGGCGGGCCGTGGCGCGATAAGCAGGGCGCCGCACGCCAAGTCGACATCCGGCCCATTGATCCGCAGGCGAAATTCAACGGCGCATATGGTCTCGACGGCTGGGCGCTCTACTGCGCCGACGACTCTCGGCAGACGCAGCTCGAACTAGATCGGCGGCGATCTGCTCTCGATCCGCAGCGCCAATACTCGCGGGCGCCACGGATCGACATGAAATCCGGGCTTCAGATCCGTGAGGACTACGGAGCCGTAAGGACTACGCCGGAGCGTAAGGACTACAGCTTGACATGCCACGCGGCCGAGCGTAAGGACTACGAAACCGTAAGGACTACGCCGGCCCGTAAGGACTACATTGGAAAGGACGAACCATTGGCTAAGACGCAGTCGCTACGAACGAAGGAATACCGCAACCGGCTCAAGGCGGAGCGCGACGCGCTTCGCGATGAGGTCGCCGATCTGCGCCGCCAACTCGCCGAGCGCACAGACAAGCCAGCCGACGACACCGCCGCGCTTGAAGCGATCGAAGTCGAGGCCCCGCGCATCGCCGAGCTTCAAGAGCGCGTCGAGGAAGGCGAGGCCGGGTGCGAGGCTTTGACGGATCGGATCGAAGAACTTGGTGACGAGCTAATCAGGGAGCGCGAGAAGGTTCAGCATCTAAAGGCGCTGCTCAACAATCCAGAGGTTCTACGGCGCCAGCTCGAAAGGATTGAAAAACCGCCGGCACCCATGCCCGAGAGGGCCGAAGCGCCGCCAGAGCCACAACCCGCTCCGGCGCGCGAGCCCGAGACCAAGAAGGTCGTCGAGGAGGAGAAGATCGTCGAGGAGAAGATCGTCGATGATTTGCCGGCCACGAAACCCGTTCGGGACCTGGACCGCAAAATAACTCTCGAAGAGACGATGGCGCTAATGCGCGAGTCTCGCGAGCAGCGCAACTCGACCGGCACGCAAGACGAAGAACTCGAAGCTATTCTGGCATCCCTCGATGATCTTATTCAATAGCGCTTGCTAATTTAGCAAGTTCGAATATAACAATCGAGTTCCAGCTAGGGAACGGCATTTGATATTCCTCAAAGGCGGCCGCGCCCAAGTGCGATCGTTCTCAGAGATCGCCGACCGCGAAAATTACACGGCCTTGAAACTACAAGAGTTCTTCGAAGTCAAGAGTCCGGCCGCCACCGCCGACTTCGAGAATTTCACGGCGAAGTCGTTGGCGCTTTCTTACGACGTGATGCGCCGCAAGGCCAAGAAGATCGCCGCGGTCGTCAAGCGCGAGGAAAACGACTTAACCGCCGGACTCCATAAAATCACCGATGAGAATGGCGAGACGTGGGTCGAAGCCGAGGCGGTTGTTGCGAGAATGCTTCCGGTGGCGGATAGGGCCGCCTGATCAGCGCCGGCGCGATCACCAACAGCCCGCCCTCACTGGCGGGCTTTTTTATTAAACTTTCGTAATGTCGCTGCTCGCCTGCGAATTTTCGCTATAGACTGATTGGTGAGACAACCCGCGACCATAGTCCCTCGACTCCTGACGCGCGCCCAAGCCGCTGAATACTGCGGCATGAGCGTTCCGACATTCGCGTCCGTCTGCAAGGTCGCGCCTATAGCGCTCAATCAATCCAAGCGCCTTATTCGATACGACATCAAGCAGTTAGACATTTGGATTGACGGACTCCCGCGGACCGATACGTCGGGAGATTCCAACTATTGGCTGGAGCGATTCGAGAATGACGACGTTCGTCAAGGTGAAGGGCGTAAAGCGCTGGCGGCACCCTAAAACGAAGCGCTGGTATGCCTACCACCGCGCCAGCGGCAAGCGTCTCAACGCCGAGTTCGGCACCGCTGAATTTTTCCAAGAGCTTGCGGAGATCGAACGCGCATCGAAGATCGCGGCGCCCACTCCTGGAACGCTCGGACTCGTGATCCATGAATATTTGCGCTCACCGGACTGGTCCGCCCTTCGGCCGGCGACGCGCATCAGCTATGAGAAGGCGTTTCGCGTCCTGGCGCCCTTAAACGATATGCCGCTTGTGCGCACGGATCGCAGTTTCGTCTTCGCGCTGCGCGACAAAAAGCTCCTGCCCAAACATGGCGTTTGGCTCGCGAATTACTGCGTCACGGTCTTATCGATCTTGTTCAAGTTCGCAACGGATCGCGGATGGATGAAAGTCAATCCGCTCGCCGAGCGCGTCAAGAAGATCAGACAGCCGCGAGAGAACGGTGCCGGAAATCGACCTTGGAGCGAAGCGGAGTGCCACGTCGTCTTGGATCGTGCGCCCGCTCATATTCGCTTGCCGATCGCGCTCGCCATGTGCGCTGGTCTGCGCCGGGCGGACTTTCTCACGATCACCTTGGCCTCGGTTCGAAATGATCAAATCACGATCCGGACATCCAAGCGCGGCGTCCCGGTCGCGGTTCCGATTCATCCGATTCTTGCCGACGCCATCGCGCACAGACCCAGGTCTAATTCGGACATCCTATGTGTCGGCGCTCGCGGCGAGCCATGGACCGCCATGGGCTTCAATGCGTCATGGGGAAAGTTCCGACGCGCCCTAGAGGCCGAGGGCGTCATCGGTCGCGGTCTCACCTGTCACGGCTTGCGTCACACACTCGGAACGCGGCTCCGCGAAGCAGGAGCAGATGACAGAACGATCGCGGACATCCTCGGCCAGCGTTCAACGTCAATGGCTCGTCACTACAGCGAAAACGCGACGCTCCCGGACCATGCCAAGGCGCTTGTCTCAGGTCTCAATTTGACAGGGAAGGGCGTCGCCGAGTTGTCTACACTCACCGATTAAACTGTCTACACGCTTCCGACGATTTTCGTAACCAACTGATTTTATTGGCTCCCCGAGTAGGACTCGAACCTACGACCTAGCGATTAACAGTCGCGTGCTCTACCAGCTGAGCTATCGGGGAATGCGGTCCCGCCTATACAGGCCAGTGGGCGGTTTGCCAAGCCCGACGTCATTGAGAGAATTTCGCCCAAGACTGCGCTCAAACCGGGCTCAGCGCGTCGGCCGGGGCGAAGGCGGCGAGCGCCGCCGCCACGTCGTCGGGCGAGGGCAGTCCCGCCTCATTGCCGAGATGCTGGATCTTATGCGCTGAGGCCGCGCGGGCGAATTCGAAATGTTCGCGCCAAGGCGCGTCAGGCCGCTCAAGATAGGAGGCGCAATAGGCGCCGTGGAAAACGTCGCCCGCGCCCGAGGTGTCGACGATGAGCGCATGCGGCACCGCGAGCGACGGCATCTGCGAAACCTCGCCGTTCTCGTCGTACCACAACATGCCCTTCTCGCCGGTGGTCACGCCGCCGATCCGGCAGCCCTTGGATTTCAGCCAGCCGAGCATGTCGAGTTCCGACATCGACATCTGCTCGCAGAGTTTCTCGGCGACGATCGCGACGTCGACATAGCCGGTCAGTTCCTCGATGCAGGGCCGCAGCGCGCCGCCGTCGAGCGAGACCAGCGCGCCCTGCGCCCGCGCCGCCTTGGCGTAATGCAGCGCGGCGTCGGCCATATGCCCGTCGAGATGGAGGAGCTTCGTTTCAGAAATTTCGAGCCGAGGAAAGGCCTGCAGATAAGTGTCGTCGCGGGCGCGCAGGATCGCCCTTTTGCTGTCATTGGGCCAGACGAAAGAGAGCGAGGAGCGCGCCACCCGACGCGGATGGACATTGACGCCATAGCTTTGGGCCATGTCCAGGAACATATGGCCGAGCCAGTCGGGCGCGATCGTGGTCAGCAGGCCGATGGGATGGCCGAGCTTGGCGCAGGCGAACCCTGCGGTGACCGCGTTGCCGCCGAAACTCACCGCATAGTCGCGCGCCAGCGTCTTCTGATCGCCGCGCGGCAAGCGATCGGCCAGCATGGTGACGTCAATATAGGCGTGGCCGATGAAGAGCGCGTCCAAGGCTCAAACCTCCAAGATGCCGCCGAGCGTGCGATCGTAGCGTCAGACAGCAAAGCTCGTTCCGCAACCGCAGGAGGCGACGGCGTTGGGATTTTCAATACGGAAGGACTGTCCCATCAGATCGTCGACGAAGTCGACTCTGGCGCCGGCGAGAAGGCCCATCGACGACGGGTCGATTGCGACGCGTGCGCCATTTTGCTCAAGCAGCGCATCCTCTTCGCCGGGCGCGGGATCGACCGCGAAATGATATTGGAAGCCGGAGCAACCGCCGCCTTCGACCGAAATGCGAAAAACGGCGCCGGGCGACTCATTGGCGAGGATCGCGTGAATGCGCCGCGCCGCCTGTTCGGTGAGCGCGATGTAGCCTGCCGCCATGGTCATCCATCGATCTCCATCACTTGTCTGACGCTTGCCTGACGCTTGCCCGCACGTGCCGTCACGCGCTACAGCGCGATTCGAACGCGGTCGAAAGTCGCCCCGAAAGTCGAATTTCCGCCTATCCAATTTCGCGCCTCGCCGGCGCTTTGCGGGATATGCTCGCCGCCGCAAGATAGGTCCAGAGCTGTGGCTTTTCAATGAAAGGAGCGCAATGTGGCGGTTCGCGGACCTCTCGCGGCCTATGCCTGCGACGCGGCGCGCTCGCGCGGGCGGCTTTATCCGGAGGCGCCGTCGCCGACGCGCAGCGAATTCCAGCGCGACCGCGACCGCATCATTCATTGCACCGCTTTTCGAAGGCTAGCGCATAAGACGCAGGTCTTCGTGCCGCTCGACGGCGATCATTTCCGCACCAGGCTCACCCATACGATCGAGGTCGGGCAGATCGCCCGCGCGCTCGCCCGCGCCTTAAGCGTCGACGAGGACCTCGCCGAGGCCGTGGCGCTCGCCCATGACCTTGGCCATACGCCCTTCGGCCACGCCGGCGAGGGGGCGCTGGAGGCCTGCATGGCGCCCTATGGCGGCTTCGATCACAACGCCCAGGCGCTGTGCATCGTAACGCTGCTGGAACGCCGCTACGCCCGCTACGACGGTCTCGATCTGACCTGGGAGACTCTCGAGGGGATCGTCAAGCACAATGGGCCGCTGCTGCGGCGTGATGCAGGTCAGCACCGCCCACTAACTCAATCTGAAGATGCAGGTCGCCCTCTCTCTCATCCTGAGGAGCGAGCGAAGCTCGCGTCTCGAAGGACGAGGGAGAGGGATGAGTTTGAGGCGAACGGCTCCTCGTCCTTCGAGACGCGCCTTTCAGGCGCTCCTCAGGATGAGGAGCCGGGGGTTAGCGGAACGAATGATCGACCGCTTTCGCGCTATATCGCCGAATTCGACGCGATCTTTCCGCTCGATCTTTCGACCTTCGCCAGCGTCGAGGCGCAGGCCGCGGCGCAGGCCGACGACATCGCCTATGTCGGCCATGACATCGACGACGGGCTGCGCGCCGAATTATTCGCGCTCGACGACATCGCGCGAACGCCCTTCATCGCTGGCGTTCTCGCGCAGATTCGCGGCGAACATCCGCGGCTCGAACGCGGGCGCGTCATCCATGAACTCGTGCGCCGCGTCATCACCGCCTTCGTCGAGGATGCGATCGGCGAATCGCTGCGCCGTCTGGCCCGCGTCGCCCCGATGAGCGCCGATGACGTGCGGGGAGCGGGAGAAACCCTCGTCGGCCTCTCGCCGCCGATGGCCGAGGCCCAGCGCGACATCAAGAAGTTTCTCTTCGACAATATGTATCGGCACGAGAAGGTCGCGGGCGTCTGGGAGCGCGCCCGTGTCGCGATCTCGCGGCTTTTTCCGGCCTTTTTCGAGAAGCCTGAACTGATGCCCGCCGAATGGGCGGCGCAGGCCGCCGCCCTGCAAGGCGCTGAACGCGCGGTGGTGGTCGCCGACTATATCGCCGGCATGACCGACCGCTATGCGCTCAATGAGGTGAAGCGGGTATTCGGGGGTTGAGGCTGCTCCGCGTGCGGCTGGACGTCGCGTTAGCGGCGCGAGGAGGATGACTTGCGAAGAAAGTCCTCGACGCGCTTCAACAATAAACCACAACGTTGGAGCGTGGCCTCGCTGTCATCGAGCTGTCGACGATCGAGCACTACATATTCCTTGACGACCGAACCTGTTGGAAATTGCTGCCAGCTAAGGTCGATGTGATACCACTCATCGCCAACAGGCAGACCGTTCCAGAAATGGATTTCTTCATTCGCGCCCGTCCAAACCTTACCTTTGATGATTTCGGTTGCCGGGTAAAAGTGCTGCACCACGCGAGAGGTCGGATAGCACTGACCAAAAGCGCGATTTCCTGCCTTCTCAACTTCAAGGAAAGCAGTTTGTCTGTCCCAAGACGCTTCCAGCGCCTCGCGAAGGCGCAGCATTCGATCTTGATCAGGCTTGATCATCATAGGTGCCGACTGGTTATTGCCTCTGGGTATTATGGCAAAGCTAACGTTTTCGGGCTGGAGCCGAAATCTTCAATTCTGAACGGGTGTTGCCTGATGCCTCGCATTAAAATGCTCGGATGGGCATCCCAATAAAAGCAATTTCCGTTGTTCGTCCGGGCGGCAGTTTGATTGCAGCCGGGAAAAAGACGCTGGAGGTTCGCCGCTGGCATCCCCTGTTGCAGCTCGGGGAAAATCTGCTGGTGGTTGAAAACAATCGCTTCCTTAAAGGCGAGGACGAAGATCAAGGCGCTGCGGTTGCCATCGTTCGCGTCACGGCTGTTCGGCCGTTCTGCAAATTCGATATGGCGTTAGCTTGCGCTAGCAGCTTCGAAGAAGGGTGGCTGGCGTGGGTATTGAGCGATGTCAGATCGCTTGCCTTTCCGATTCCAGTGGCTGCAAGACGCAAAATCTACGAAGTGGAGCTACCGGACGATTTCCCTACGGCGCAAATTGGTGCGCATCTTTCGGTTTAGGCTGCGCAAAGGGAGCGGAACTTCTCGACTTGCACGCGCTGAAATTCATTTGTCCAAAAGGCGCTTTCTTGGCTGGGCTTGTGATCGAACGGGACCTTCCGCGAGCGGGGTTTGAGCTGAATTGGCGGCGGAAGATGCGCTCACGGCGCTACGGACCGGGATAGGAGGCAGTTGGCGAAGTTGCGGTGCCTCGCTGGCGTCGCCGGCGTCAGAAGGTGCGCATAGCGGCGCAGTCTGCTAAACCGCCGCGCGACTCTTCCCGCCCGGATCTCCATGAACATTTTCGACGACTTTCACGCCCGCATCGCCGCCATTCTTGACCGCATCGCCGCCGACGGCCGTTTGCCTAGGCTCGATCACGCGCGCTTCGTCGTCGAGCCGCCGAAGGAGGCTTCGCTCGGCGATCTCGCGTCGAACGCCGCCATGGTCTTCGCCAAGGAGGCGAAGCCGCATTTTTCTTCGCCGCGCGAATTGGCGGTGGAGATTTGCCACGCGCTTGCCGAGACTAAGAATGTCGCGAGCGCCGAAGTCGCCGGGCCCGGCTTCATCAATATCCGCCTCAAGCCCGAGATTTTCGCCGACGTTCTCCGCGCCGCGCTGCGTGCGCCCGACGATTTCGGACGCGTCGCCAAGAGCCGCGCAAGCTCGCTGCAGGGCAAGGTCAATGTCGAATATGTGTCGGCCAATCCGACCGGGCCGATGCATGTCGGCCATGGCCGCGGCGCCGTCTTCGGCGACGCGCTCGCCAGTCTCCTCGCCTTTTCCGGCTGCGCGGTGACGCGCGAATATTACATCAACGACGCCGGCGCCCAGGTCGACGTTCTGGCGCGTTCCGCTCATCTTCGCTATCGCGAGGCGCTGGGCGAAGCGATCGCGATCCCGGAAGGACTATATCCTGGCGATTATCTGAAGCCCGTCGGCGCCGCGCTCGCCAAGACGCATGGCGCGGCGCTCGTCGACAAGCCCGAGAGCGAATGGCTGCCGATCCTTCGCGCCGCCGCCATCGACGCGATGATGGGAATGATCCGCGACGATCTCGCCGCGCTGGGCATCACCCACGAGACATTCTTCTCCGAGCGCAGGCTGCACGAGAAGAAAAACGGCGTCTCGGCCATCGACGCGGCGATCGACTGGCTGCGGGCCAAGGGCCTCGTCTATGAGGGCCGGCTGCCGCCGCCCAAAGGCCAACTGCCGGACGATTGGGAGGATCGCGAGCAGACGCTGTTCAGATCGACGCAATTCGGCGACGACGTCGATCGGGCGCTAAAGAAATCCGACGGCTCGCCGACCTATTTCGCCGCCGACATCGCCTATCACAAGGACAAGATCGATCGCGGCTTCGACACGCTCGTCGATGTCTGGGGCGCCGATCATGGCGGCTATGTGAAGCGCATGACGGCGGCGGTGGCCGCGCTTTCAGAGAAGCGCGTGACGCTCGACGTGAAGCTCTGTCAGCTCGTCAGGCTGATGCGCGCCGGCGAGCCGGTCAAAATGTCGAAGCGGGCAGGGGATTTCGTCACGCTGCGGGAGGTCGTCGACGAGGTCGGCGTCGACGCCGTGCGCTTCATGATGCTCTATCGCAAGAATGACGCGCCGCTCGACTTCGATCTCGCCAAGGTGATCGAGCAGTCGAAGGACAATCCGGTCTTCTACGTCCAATACGCCCATGCGCGGGGAAAATCGGCGCTGCGCCAGGCGCTCGCCGCCTTTCCCGATATTGACCTTGCCGCCGAAAGCCTGGCGGCGGCGGATTTCGCGCTTTTGGCGGATGAGGGCGAGCTTGCGTTGGCCAAGATCATCGCGCAGTATCCCAGAGTCATCGAAGCGGCGGCGGCGGCGCACGAGCCGCACCGCGTGGCTTTTTATCTGCATGAATTGGCGAGCGTGTTCCATTCGCATTGGAATCGCGGCAAAGATCAGCCACAATTACGCTTTGTTAAGTCTGATGATAGAGAATTGACCTTCGCTCGGATTGCGTTGGTTAGCTCTTTAACGATTGTCCTGGGGTCAGGACTAAGGCTGCTCGGCGTGAGCGCCCCCGATGAGATGCGCTAATCGACCCATGAAGGGCAACGGCCGGGCGTCGGACGCGCCTTTCAATTTGCTTCGCGCCCCAGGGGATCAGTTAAGCGAGGTGCATCATGCGCGAGACATCCGTTAGAGGCCCGGCAATCGACCTTGGAGAATTCGAACGGCGGCTGCGCGGCGCGCAAAAGCGTCCCGCTCCGGACGATGAGCTTCTTGCCGAGCTCGCGCGGCTGGTCGAAGCCGAGGAACCGGCGGCGACCGATCCCTATGGCCGAATTCTCGCAGAACCGCATGATCCTCGCGCTCAGGCCGCCGATCTTCGGGGCTCCTATGACGCCGCGCCGGCCGCGTCGGCGGAACCGCCCTATTATCCGGAGCCGTCAATGGGCCAGCCCCTGGAGCGCGCCTATTCGGTCGGCCCTCACGACCAGGGCCAGCCGCCGGGCCATGAGCCGCAGCAGGCGGCCTACGAGACCGGCCATTACGGCGCCGAAGCCAATTGGAGCGAAGACGCAGCATATCTCGATTACGGCCCTGATCACGGAGATTACGAGCCGCACCACGAACGCGGTTGGCGTTCCTGGTTCCGGCCATGGCACGCCGTCGTCGCGATTTCGCTCGTGGCGGTTCTGAGCATCGGCTTCGCCTTCTGGCATCGCAGCGGGTCGAACGCCTCTCGCGAGATTGCGACGATCATGGCGCCTGAAGGACCTGTGAAGGTCAAGCCAGCAGCCGAGACCGAGGCGGCGGCGGACGCCAGCGGCGCCGTGGTCCTCGATCGCAAGGAGCAGGCGCCCGTTCAGCGGGTCGTCACCAACCAGGAGCAGGCGGTTGATCCCGCCGTCACGCCGAAAACGGCGCAGCTCGGCAACGGGCCTGTTGATTTGCCGCATGAGCCGCCGCCTGCTGTGGCGCCGCCAAAGCGGGTCAAGACCGTCACCGTGCGTCCGGACGGAAGCCGGGTGGACGAGGGGGCGCTGCCCCCGGCCGTTGCCGTGGCGGGCCGGCCCGCGCCGGAAACCGCGTCCGCCGCCAGCGCCGCCGCAACGGGCGCTGCGACCGCGACTCCGCCGAGTCAGGCGAAGCCGACGGCGACGCCGCCGCGGATCGCCAAGCCGAAGCCCGTCGCTCCGAAGACGGCGGCGATCGATGAGTCGTCGAATGCCGCGTCCGACGCCGACTCGGATCAAGCGGCTGCGTCAGGAACAGGCGGATACGCCGTGCAGTTTGGCGCAACCGGCAGCGAGGCGGATGCGCGCGCTCTGATGAAGACCGTCGTCGGCAAATATCACGCGCAGCTCGGCGGGCTGAAACCGACGTTCAAAATGGCCACGGTCAACGCCAAGACGGTCTACCGCGTGCGCGTCGCCGGGGTAAGCAAGGAGTCCGCCAACTCCATTTGCAGCAAGGTGAAGGCCTCCGGCGGCACCTGTTTCGTCGCGGCGAATTGACGCGAAAACATGCGCGCCTTCATTTGCGGGCTAAAGGGCGTCGCGCTCGATGACGAAGAGCGCGCGTTCTTGCGTGAAGCGGTGCCTTGGGGCGTCATTCTGTTTCGCCGCAATATCGACGCGCCGGGGCAGGTGTCCCGGCTGACCGCCGAAATTCGCGACGCTCTCGGACGCGAGGCGCCGATACTGGTCGATCAGGAAGGCGGTCGCGTTCAGCGTCTTGGTCCGCCGCATTGGCGCGCCTATCCGGCAGCGGCGCGCTTCGAGGCGGCGGGCGCCGACGCGAAACAGGCCGAGCGGCTCGCCTGGCTCGGCGCGCGGCTCATCGCCCATGATCTGCGACAGGTCGGCATCGACGTCGACTGCCTGCCGGTGCTCGATACGCCGGCGCAGGGCTCCCACAACATCATCGGCGACCGCGCCTATAGCCGTGATCCCGTCCGCGTCGCGACGCTCGGCCGCGCGGCGGCGGAAGGGTTGATGGCGGGCGGCGTCGCGTCGGTAATGAAACATATTCCCGGACACGGGCGCGCCCGCGCCGACAGCCATCTGGAGCTGCCGGTCGTCGAGGCGAGCCGCGAGGAGCTGGCGCGCGTCGATTTCGCGCCGTTCAAGGCCAACGCCGATCTGCCGATGGCGATGAGCGCCCATGTCGTCTATACGCATATAGACGCGAGGGCGCCGGCTACGCTCTCGAAGACGGTGATCGATGAGATTGTCCGCGGCCATATCGGCTTTGACGGCCTGCTGATGACCGATGATTTGTCGATGAGGGCGCTGACTGGAAGCTTTCGCGACCGCGCCGAGCGCGCGATCGGCGCGGGATGCGACATCGTCCTGCATTGCAACGGCGACCTCGCCGAAGCGCGGCCGGTCGCCGACGGCGCGCCGCCGCTTGCCGGCGCGGCGTTGGCGCGCGCCGAAAAGGCGCTCGAATGCGTGCGCGGCGTCGAGGCGTTCGATGTCGCCGAAGCGACGCGCGAATTTGATGCGGCGATGTCGGCGGTGGCGTGAGTGCGCGCCTTGCCCGCCCGAACGCGGCTCTTTCCGATAGCGGCCTCTCCTGTGGACGGCATCGCCAAAGCGCAGGCGGCGCTTGCGATTGCGGGTCTTAGGGGCCAATCTCGGAACGAGTCGCCTGGAGCGGCTGATTCGGCAAGGGAAACAGACGTAAAGCTAGTATGGCGCAGGAGCCGACCTTCGAACTGGACGAACCGCGCGCGGCGGGCGAAGACGCCTTTCTTGTCGACGTCGACGGTTTCGAAGGACCGCTCGACCTGCTGCTCGAACTTGCGCGGCGGCAGAAGGTCGATCTCGCCCGCATTTCGATCCTCGCGCTTGCCGAGCAATATCTCGCCTTCGTCGAGGCCGCGCGCCGGCTGCGGCTGGAGCTCGCCGCCGACTATCTGGTGATGGCCGCCTGGCTCGCCTTCCTGAAATCGCGGCTGCTGCTTCCGGAGCCCCCTAAGGGCGAAGAGCCGTCGGCGTCCGATCTCGCCGCCGCGCTCGCCGAACGGTTGCGCCGGCTGGAGCTAATGCGCCGCGCCGCCGACAAGCTCACCGAACGCGCCCGGCTTGGCCGCGACATGTTTTTGCGCGGCGGGCCGGAGGGCGTCGAGACGATTTCGCATCCGAAATTCCAGGCGAGCCTCTACGATCTTCTCTCGGCCTACGCCCGCCAGCGCCAGAAGACCGCCACGTCGCGCGTGGTGCTGCGCCAGCGCGCGGTCTGGTCTCTGGCCGAGGCGCGCGAGGCGCTCGAACGGCTCGTCGGCGTCGCGACCGAATGGACCGTGCTGGACGATTTTTTGCTGCATTACTGTGTCGACATGCAGACGGCGCGCACTGTGCGCGCTTCCGCCTTCACCGCTTCGCTGGAACTGGTGCGGGAGGGGCGCTTCGATATGCGGCAGGACCGGCATTTTGCGCCGCTGTGGGTGCGGCGGCGCGCGTCGTCGCAGACGGAAGAGTCTGCAGGCGCGTCTTAGCCCGTAATTTCGAGGAGGACTCGAAGTGGCGCAAGCTGCGGAGAAAATCGAACTGTTTGACGTGAACAGCGACGAGGAGCTAGCGCGTCACGAGGCCCGGCTGCGCGAGGCGGAGCGGATCATCGAGGCGCTCCTCTTCGCCTCCGCGGAGCCGCTCGACGAACCCGAAATGGCGCGCCGTCTTGAGGAGGGCGTCGAACTCGACCGCGTGCTTGAGCGGCTGCGCGCGCATTATGCGGAGCGCGGCGTCAACCTCACCCGAGTCGGCAAGAAATGGTTCTTCCGCACCGCCGCCGATCTCAACTGGATACTCGCGCGCGAACAGGTCGAGGAAAAGAAGCTGTCCCGCGCCGCTCTGGAGACGCTGGCAATCATCGCCTATCACCAGCCGGCGACCCGCGCCGAAATCGAGGAGATTCGCGGCGTCGCGATTTCCAAGGGTACGCTCGACGTGCTGCTCGACACCGGCTGGATCAGGCTGCGCGGCCGCCGCAAGGCGCCGGGACGGCCGATCACCTATGGCACGACCGACGCCTTCCTGATGCATTTCGGGCTTGAGCAGATCGGCGACCTTCCGGGGTTGGACGAACTCAAGGGCGCCGGCCTCTTCGACGGCCGCCTGCCGAAAGGCTTCGGCGTGCCGCAGCCCTCAGACGCCGCCGCCCTGCATGACGATGAGGAGCCGCTCGAAGACGATGCGCCGGCGCTGCTCGAAATGGAGTTTCCGGACGAGCCTGAGGCGCCGGAGCAGTTGGAGGAGCCGGACGTCGACGAGCTTTGACGGGGCCGCGCCGTTACGCGGTCAGGCGATAAACCTTCATCACTCCCGGTAGACGCTCGCAACGCGCCGGTTGCGCTTCCAGTCCTTGTTTTTAGTGCGGCGGGCGCATAGTTTCCGGGCAAACGCCGGTTACGCCGGTTTTCGATTTTGGAAGGAAGCGCGCCATGGGCGGTCTGTCGATCTGGCATTGGATCATTGTCGGCGGAGTCGTCTTCATTCTGTTTGGCGGCAAGTTCAAGATTTCCGACGTGATGGGCGATGTCGCCAAGGGCATCAAAGCCTTCAAGAAAGGCATGTCTGAAGACGACGCCGCCGATGCGAAGGACACGCCAAAAACGCTGCAGCATCAAGCGGCGGAGCAAGTCGGCGAAGAGAAGCCCTCGGAAACGAAAAAAATATAGCGCGGATACCCTCCCCTCGAGGGGGAGGGTCGCGCTGAAAGCGCGGGGTGGGGTGACAGCTCCCTAAGCCTCGCGGGTATTCACCCCCCCCCCAATCGCATCGCGCTAGCACCCACCCCCACCACGGTGGGGTG
>NZ_JBFWVN010000054.1:0-21729 GCF_050246715.1 Methylocystis sp. | reverse complement strand
CGCGCCGGGCGAGACCAAGGAAATCGCGGTGAAGGTCCAGGACGCGCGCTGGGACATCGAGCGTCTGTCTGACCTGGCTTACGACACCGACAGCCAGATCGGCGGCCTGCTGCTGTTCTTCTCGCCGTCGGGACGCCGCTTCGCGGCTGAAATCGGCGGTCCGGTGATTCCGAAGTTCGTCGCCGGCGATATGCCCTAAGCGATAAGCACGGATCAAACGAAAAGCCCCCGGCCCATAAAGCCGGGGGTTTTTTATTGAACAGCGCAGGGCGCCGCAAAGCGCGATCGGCTGCTTATTGATTATCCCGTTCCACCGGCGTTATTCGCGCGCTAATCCTTACGGGGCGCTCGAGCGCATGCGGAAGCGCTCCCAGTTCGCTTCGGCTCGGTGTCTTGACTGGTTTCGCGCTTCTACCGCGCTTGTTTCAACGAACTGCGCTCACTATAAAATGGCGGAGCTCCCTCGCGATCGGCGGAGCCGTCGACGCCGTAAAGTCGGTCTTCGCTCGCTTATCGCCAGAGACACGCCGCCCGAGGAGCATCCGCCGCCGCAATGTCCGATCTTTCCGAAGCCTTCCGCGCCGGCGCGGCGAACGCCTGGATTTTCGCGCCAAGCGCGGTGGCGTTGGGCGCGCTGCACGGGCTCGAACCCGGCCATTCGAAAACGATGATGGCGGCGTTCATCGTCGCGGTTCGCGGCACGGTGGCGCAGGCGATCCTGCTTGGCCTCGCGGCGACGATCTCGCACACGGCGATTGTCTGGGCAATCGCGCTTACCGGCCTATATTTCGGCGCGAAACTCAATGTCGAGGCGAATGAGCCCTATCTGCAGATCGTTTCGGGCGCGCTGATCCTGATTGTCGCTCTTTGGATGATCTGGCGAAGCTGGCGGGACATTGCCGCCAGGAGCGCTCTGACGGCGTTCGCGCCTGGGGTCGGCGCAGGCGTTCGCTCGGCCAAGAGCCATACGCACGCCGTCGATGTTCATTCGCACGCCGCCCATTCCCATGCCCATGCCCATGCCCATGTTCATGCGCATGAGGCGGGCCTTCCGCACAGCCATGAGGAAGCGGAATTCGAAAGCGAGCTTCTTGACGTGGATCCGACTGTTTACGCTGACGCTCATGAGCGCGAACACGCGCTCGATATCGATCGACGCTTCGCTCATCGTCAGGTAACGACCGGACAGATCATTCTCTTCGGCTTGACCGGGGGCCTCATTCCTTGTCCGGCGTCGATCACCGTGTTGCTGCTTTGTCTGCAAGTCGGGCGCATGGGACTCGGCGCACTGCTGGTGCTTTGTTTCAGCGTCGGTCTTGCGCTGACGCTGGTGCTGGTCGGCGTCGCGGCGGCGCTTGGCCTGCGTCATGCCGCTTCGCGCTGGCCGGGGATAGAAGCCTTTGCGGCGCGCGCGCCCTATCTCTCAGGCGCGATCGTCGCCGCTATCGGCGCTTATACGATCGCGGCCGGCGCAGCCGCCCTGGCGTAATTATTTGTCGGGGTGAAACGCCAATTTTGCCACCTTGGCGGTGATCGGCGCGTCGAGGAAAAAATCCAGCGCAGCGTCGAGGCGGGGATCGACGGCGTAGGTCGAGAAGTCGGTCATGCCTTCTTCTTTCAAGACCTGCGTGTCGATGAAGAAATTGCCGCTGCAGATTTTCGCCGAACGCACAAGAATGGCGTGCGCGGCGTCGGCGACGATCTCCGGCTTTCGCGATCGGCGTAGCAGTTCCTCGCCGCCGAGCAGATTGCCGACCGCGGCGGTCGCGATCGCCGTCTCGGGCCACAAGGAATTGACCGCGACGCCGTCGCTTTCCACGTCCCTCGCGAGCCCCAGCGTCACCAGGCTCATCCCATATTTCGACATTGTGTAGGCGAGATTGGGAGAGAACCACTTCGGATTTAAGTCGAGCGGCGGCGACAGGGTGAGAATATGGGGATTGGCGGATTTGCGCAGATGCGGCAGCGCCGCCTTGCAGCAAAGATAGGTTCCGCGCGTATTGATCTGATGCATCAGATCGAAGCGCTTCATCTCGAGCGCGTCAATGCCGCGCAGATCGATGGCGCTGGCGTTGTTGACGAGAATATCAATCCCGCCGAAGCAGGACGCGGCCTGACTGACCGCCGCCTCGACCTGATCGTCGAATCGAATGTCGCAGGTCACGGCGAGCGCCTGTCCGCCCGCCGCTCCAATTTCAGCCGCGGCGGCATAGATCGTGCCCGGAATTCTTGGATTTTCCGTCACGCTCTTTGCCGCGACGACGATATTCGCGCCGTCGCGCGCCGCGCGTAGCGCGATGGCGAGGCCGATGCCGCGGCTGGCGCCGGTGATGAAGAGCGTCTTGCCGGCAAGCGAGCGCGACATCGGGGGCGTCATGGCGCGCTCGCGCCGTTCATCGCCTCAAAGAAAGCGCGTTTCCTCACGCGGCGACCTGCGCCGGATAGCCCGCTTCGGTGATGGCGTCGGCGAGCGCCTGCGCGTCCTTCGGCGCCGGGGTCACGTCGACCTTGCCGGTCGCGAGGTCGACTTTGACGTCGGCATTCGGCTCGACCGCCTGCACCGCCTTGGTGACATGTTTCACGCACATGTTGCAGGTCATCTCCTTGACGTTGAATGTCGTCATCGCTTCCTCCTTGATTGGTTCTTTAGCCGCTTCCGTCTCAATCGGCGCCGGTTCCGCCGCGACTTCGGCGGTCGCGACGATTGGCGGCGCGAAACGGCGCAGGCGCAGCGCATTGGTGAGCACAAAGACGCTGGACAGAGCCATGGCCGCCGCGCCGAACATCGGCGAGAGCAGCATGCCATTTATTGGATAGAGCGCGCCTGCGGCGACGGGGATAAGCAGCGCGTTATAGCCGAAGGCCCAGAATAGATTCTGTTTAATGTTGCGCATCGTGGCGCGCGAGATGGCCAGCGCCGTCGGCACCTTGGCGAGATCGCCCGACATCAGCACGACATCGGCGGCTTCGATCGCAATGTCGGTTCCGGTGCCAATCGCGACGCCTGCGTCAGCGGCGGCAAGCGCCGGCGCATCATTCACGCCGTCGCCGACGAACGCTATTCTGTTGGCTTCGCGCAGACGCTCGAGCGTCGCGACCTTGCCATCGGGAAGAACGCCGGCGACGACTTCGTCGATCCCCAGTCTCCGGGCGATGGCGTTCGCCGTGCGCGCGTCGTCGCCGGTAATCATCGCGGTCTTCACCCCGATCGAATGGATCGCGTCGATCGCGGCTCGGCTCGTCGGCTTCAGATCATCGGCGACGGAAAGTATGGCCCCGAGCTTCCCGTCGACCGCGAGGTAAAGCGGCGTCTTGCCGTCCTCGGCGAGCCTCTGGGCGTCCTGCGCGAAGGGCGTGGCGTCGACGCCAAGCGACGCCATGAAGCGCTCGGCGCCGATGGCGACGGTCTTTCCGTCGATGTTTCCAGTAACGCCCATGCCGGCGACGGACTTGAACTCGCTTACGGGCGAAAGCGAGAGGCCCGCGGCCTTGGCGGCGGCGACCAGAGCGGCGCCCACGGGATGTTCCGACTGCGCCTCAACGCTGGCCGCGAGACGCAGCAGCTCCGTCTCCTTCTTGCCGCTCATCGCGACGAGATCGGTGAGGCGCGGCTTGCCATAGGTGAGCGTGCCGGTCTTGTCGAAAGCGATAAGCGTCACGTCGCGCAGCGTCTGCAGCGCCTCGCCCTTGCGGAACAACACGCCGAGTTCCGCCGCGCGGCCGGTGCCGGTCATGATCGCCGCCGGAGTCGCCAGTCCCATGGCGCAAGGGCAAGCGATAATCAGCACCGCGACCGCATTGACCAGCGCATAAGTGAGGCGCGGCTCCGGCCCGATCAGCATCCAGACGGCGAAGGTCAGCGCCGCGACGGCGAAGACAGCAGGGACGAAGATCGCGGTGACGCGATCGACCATCGCCTGGATCGGCAACTTCGCGCCCTGCGCCTGCTCGACCATGCGGATGATGCCGGCGAGCGTCGTGTCCGCGCCGACCCGGGTCGCGCGAAACGAGAAGGCGCCGGAGCCGTTGACGGTCGCTCCGGTGACCGCAACGCCCGGCCGTTTGGCGACGGGCGTCGGTTCGCCCGTCACCAGCGACTCGTCGACGTGCGACGAGCCTTGCGTGACCAAGCCGTCAGTCGGAATGCGCTCGCCCGGCCGCACCAGAACAATGTCGCCGACACGCACGTCGTCGATATCAACGTCGACGCTCGCGCCGTCGCGTTCAACGCGGGCGGTCTTTGGTTGAAGCTTCGCCAGCGCCCGGATCGCTTCCGACGTGCGGCCCTTGGCGCGCGCTTCGAGATAGCGCCCAAACAGAATCAAAGTGACGATGACGACCGCCGCTTCATAATAGACATGCGCCGAGCCCGCCGGCAGGACATTGGGCGTGAACGTCGCGACGACGGAATAGAGATAGGCGCTGAGCGTGCCGGTGGCGACAAGCGCGTTCATGTCGGGCTGGCGCCGCAACAGGGACGGTATTCCCTTGAGGAAGAAAACCAGGCCGGGGCCGAACAGCACGACGCTCGTCAGCAGGAAGGAAATCTCACGAATCCTCGCCTCGCCGATCGTCGTCATGGTCCAATGGTGGACGGCGGGGATGAGATGGCCGCCCATTTCGACCGCGAAGATCGGCGCCGTCAGGATGGCGGCGACTGTCAGGCGGAAGCGCAGCGCGCGCATTTCCTCCTCGCGCCGCATCCGCTCGCGATCGGCGCCGCCCGAATCGCTCTCGATCTGTCGCGGCTCATAGCCAGCCTGCGAAATGGCGCGGCGCAGGCGATCGGCCAGGCCAGGACCGGCGAGCGCACGCACGGTCGCGCGCTCCGTCGCGAGATTCGCTTTTGCCTCGATCACGCCCGGAACGGCGCTCAGCGCCTTTTCAACATGAGCGACGCAGGAGGCGCAGGTCATGCCGCCGACGCCGATCTCGATCGTCTCGACCACCGGCTCATAGCCCGCGTCCGAGACGGATTTGACGAGCTGCGTCAAATTTGCGTTCGGCGCGAGCAACACTTCAGCGCGCTCAGTGGCGAGGTTCACTTGCGCCGATTTCACCCCCGGCGTGCGCGCAAGCGCCTTTTCGACATGCGACACGCAAGACGCGCAGGTCATGCCCCGCACCGTGAAGTCGATGCGTTCGCCGCCCGGTAAAGGAGTTTGAGCGTTCATACTGCCGCCTCGTTCATAACGCCCTCGCGCATCAGTTTAAAGCCACCGCCGCGTGCGCGCCATATAGGACCGATAGTCGTCGCCAAATTTCTCAAGAAGATGCCACTCCTCTGGCTCGATCGCGAGCTTTGTCAGTCCGAATGCGAGAACCGGCGTCAGCAGCAGCGTGAAGGGCGAGTCAAGGAACAGACCTAGTCCAAAGATCAAAGCGACATGGGACACATAGAGCGGATTGCGCGAAAAGCGGAAGGGTCCCTCGGTGACGAGAAATGACGCGGCGCGATGCGGCATGACCGTCGTTTCATGGCGCGAGAGAATGCGAAAGCACCAGACATCATTGGCGAGCGCCAGGCAGACAATGATGGCGCCGGCGATCTGCGCCAAAGAGGAGGAAGCCCGATCGACGAGCGAAGCCGGCGTCGCGGCGTCGAGCGCAAGCCCGGCGGCGAGAGTCATCGCCATGAGGATCGGCGGCCAGGGGGTGCGCGAAGGCGGCGCGTCGGCGCGCATCGGCGCGTTCATTGCGGCTGCTCCGAAGAAAGGACACTCGTTAAATCGCGTTTTAGCGTGTCATATTCAAGCGCCAGTTTGTCAGGGAACGCTTGACAAGCGCATTTTCGCTCGTCAAGTCTGCCTTGACAACTGGAGGATCCGCGATGCTGGCCCTGCCCAAACGTAAACTGCGCTGTTCGTTCTGCCGAAAGCCGGAAACGCAGGTTTCCCGGCTGATCGGCGGCGCCGCCGGCGGATACATCTGCGAAGACTGCATCGGCGTGTGCAACAAAATCCTTGACGCTGCGCCTTCGCCGTTCAAAAGCTGGGACGAGCTTTCCGAGGAGCAGTTGCTTTCTTCGATCAAGGCAAGCGAGGCCAGCGTCGCGGCGCTGCATTCTCTCATCCACACGCTAGTCGAGGCGCTTCGCAAACGCGAGGTCAGCTGGACGGCGATCGGCAAGGCTCTGGGCGTTTCCCGACAAGCGGCCTGGGAGCGGTTCTCCTGATCCAGGATCGATCCTTCATGCTCGATCGCTATGCCCAGGATCTCGCCGGTCTTTCCGGGCGAGGCAGATCGCGTATGCTGGCGCCGCGCGTGGGTTTGGATTTCGCGTCTAACGATTATCTGGCGCTCGCCGAATCGCCGGAACTCGCCGCGGCGGCGAGTGCGGCGGTTGCGCGCGGCGTTCCCGTCGGCGCCGGCGGCTCCAGACTTCTGCGCGGCAATCATCCGGAGCATGAGGCGCTCGAAGAAGAGGCCGCGCGCTTTTTCGGCGCCGAAAGCGTGCTTTATTTCAGCGCCGGCTTCACTGCCAACGAAGCGCTGCTTTCCACCGCGCCCCAGCGCGAGGATCTCATCCTCTATGACGCGCTCGCGCATGCGAGCGCCCATGAGGGCATGCGGTTGGCGCGTGCGCCGAATGCGCGATTTTCGCATAATGACGTCGGCGCCGCGGAGGACGCGATCCGCGCTTGGCGAAACAAGGGGGAACGCGGGCGACCATGGATTGTGGTCGAAAGCCTCTACAGCATGGATGGCGACAAGGCGCCGCTCGACGAACTCTATGCGCTCGCCACGCTAAACGACGCTTTTCTCGTCATCGACGAGGCGCATGCGACGGGCGTCTATGGTCCGGGCGGCCGGGGGCTCGCCGCGCGCCTTGAAGGCAAGGACAATGTCATCACGCTGCACACCTGCGGCAAGGCGATGGGCGTCGCGGGCGGTCTCCTCGGTCTGCCGCGCATTCTGCGCGACTTCATGATCAACCGTTGCCGGCCGTTTATTTTCGCGACCGCGCCTTCGCCGCTCATCGCCGCTTGCGTGCGCGCGGCGCTCAAGATCATCGAGGCCGCCGACGAACGGCGCGGCGAGCTTATGGCGCGCGTCGATTTCGCCGGCGCCGAACTGCGGCGTCTTTGCGCGATCGAGCCGTCGGGAAGCCAGATTCAGCCGATCATCGTCGGCTCGGACATTCGCGCCACGACTCTCGCGTCGCGCCTGCAGGCGCAAGGTTACGATATTCGCGCCATTCGTCCGCCGACGGTGCCGGAGGGCTCGGCGCGGCTGCGCATCGCCCTTACGCTCAACACGCGCAAGGAAGACATTGCGCGGATGGTCGCGCATCTTGGCGAGGAACTGGCGAGGCTCGAAACATGAACCGCCGGTTCGTGATCGTCGGAACGGACACTGGCGTTGGCAAGACTGTCGTCTCCGCCGGGATCGTCAGCGCGCTCGACGCCTATTATTGGAAGCCGGTGCAGGCGGGCCTCGATGGCGAAACGGACTCGCAGATTGTCGCGCGCCTTTCCGGCGCGCCCGCCGAACGCATTTACCCCGAAGCCTGGCGGCTGCGTCGGGCCGCTTCGCCGCATCTTGCCGCCCGCGACGAGAGCGTCGAGATCGACGCCGCCGCGCTGAACCCGCCGCCATGCTTTGGCCCTCTGGTGATCGAGACGGCGGGCGGCGTGATGACGCCGCTCAGCGACCGCGCGCTGACGATCGATGTGCTGGAGCGCTGGCGAGTTCCTGTCATTCTCGTTGCACGCACCAGTCTCGGCACGATCAATCACAGCCTGCTCACGCTCGAAGCCTTGCGCAGACGCAGCGTGTCGATCATGGGAATCATTTTTGTCGGCGATGCCGAATCGGACGCGCAACTCTCGATTGAAACGATCGGCGGCGTGCGCATTCTCGGCCGTCTGCCAAAGCTTGATCCGCTGAACCAGAAAACGCTCGGCGCCGCGTTCAACGCGGCCATCGCGCGCGACTCCTTCGGGAGCGGCGGGTGAGCTTCGTCACCGACTCGCCGATCTGGCGGCCTTACACCCAGCATGCGCTGCAGCCAGGCGCCTTCAAGATCGCGCGCGCCGAAGGCGCCTGGCTCGAAGCGGAAGACGGCAAGCGCTTTCTCGACGCCATCTCGTCCTGGTGGGTGATCACCCACGGCCATCGCCATCCGGCGATCATGCGCGCCATTCGCGAAGAAACCGAACGGCTCGACCAGATCATCTTCGCCGGCTTCACCCATGAGCCGGCGGAAGTCCTTGCGCGGCGCCTCGTGGCGCTGACGCCGCGAGGACTCGACTATGTCTTTTATTCCGACAGCGGCTCGACCTGCGTCGAAGTGGCGATCAAAATGGCGGTCGGCTTCTGGCGCAATCGCGGAGAGGCGCGCGCGCGCATCGTCGCCCTCGAACACGGCTATCACGGCGACACGATCGGAACCATGTCGGTCGGCGCACGTTCGGCGTTCAACGCGCCTTACGAGCCGCTGCTCTATGAGGTGACGCGCATTCCCTTCCCCGCGCGCGGCAGGGAACAGGAAACGCTCGACGCGCTGGAGCGCGCCTGTCGCGACAATCCAGCCGCGCTCCTCGTCGAGCCGCTTATTTTAGGCGCAGGCGGCATGCTGATGTATGGCGCTGATACGCTCAGGGAGATGCGGCGCGTTTGCGCGGAATACGGCGTGCTGTTCATCGCCGACGAGGTGATGACGGGCTTCGGCCGCGCCGGAACGCTCTTCGCCTGCGAGCAGGCTGACGTGGCTCCAGATATCGCCTGCTACGCCAAGGGACTGACCGGCGGCGCGCTGCCGCTCGCCGTCACCATGTGCAGGCGCGAAATTTTCGAGGCGCATCTGTCGCCCGAACGTGCGCGCGCTTTTTTTCACTCAAGCTCCTACACCGCCAATCCGATCGCCTGCGCCGCCGCGCTCGCCAATCTCGACATGTGGGCGACGGGCGAACCCGCCGTCCGCGTCGCGGCGCTTTGCGACATGCAGGCGAAACGCATCGCGCGCTTCGCCGATGACGCGCGTTTCTCCAACGCCCGCCGGCTTGGGATCATCACGGCGCTCGATCTCAATGTCCCACAGGGCGGCTATCTGGCGACGATCGCGCTCGATTTGATGCGCTTCTTCAATGAGCGCGGACTTCTGCTGCGCCCGCTCGGATCGACGATCTACGTTTTTCCGCCCTATTGCGTCGAGGACGCGGAACTCGACCTTGCTTATGACGCGATCGCCGAGGCGGCTGATCGCTTCGGTCGTGGTTAGGCGTCACGAAATAACTGATCGGTCGCAAGAGCTTTTGGCGAGCCTGGAGGCTCACGTTCCAAGAGCGGCGCTCGAGGGCGGCGCATCCTGGACCGCGAGCCTCCAGGCTTGCACGGTTGCGAACAAGCCGGCGTTGGCGCATTTAATTCGTGGCGCCGGCCTAGCGCTCCAGTTCGACGCCCACGCTATTGCCGCGTCGATCGTCGGAGACGGCATTCTTGCGCGCGAGAAATTCCTCTTTCAACGCGCGCCGCAGGATTTTGCCGACATTGGTTTTGGGCAGGCTCTCGCGGAACTCGAAGTGGCGCGGAAGCTTGTAGCTCGTCAGCTGTTCACGGGCGAAGGCGCGCAACTCTTCGCGCGTAAGGCTCGGATCGCGCGCCACGACAAAGGCCATCGGCGCTTCGCCGGAATGTTCATCCGGCACGCCGATGACCGCCGCTTCCTTGACTTTCGGGTGTTCAACCAGCACGGCTTCGACTTCATTCGGATAAACGTTGAATCCCGAAACGAGGATCATGTCTTTGAGCCGATCGACGATTTTGATCAGCCCGTCAGGCGCCATCACGGCAATGTCGCCGGTCTTGAGGAATCCGTCCGGCGTCAGCGCTTTCGCGGTTTCATCCGGCCTGCGCCAATAGCCGTCCATCAATTGCGGCCCCTTGACGCAGAGTTCGCCGCGTTCGCCGATGGGAACGGGTTCGCCGTCGGGCGAGCGCACCGAAATTTTCGTCGACGGCACGGGATAGCCGATCGCGCCGGTAAATTCAGAAATCGTCGGCTTGTTGACGGTGACGATCGGCGACGTCTCGGTCAGACCGTAGCCTTCGACGATCGGCTTGCCGGTCAACGCTTTCCATTTGTGCGCCACGACTTCCTGGGTCGACATGCCGCCCGAGATGGTGAGCAGAAGTTTTGAATAGTCGACCGTCTTGGCGGTCGAATGATCGGCGATCGCCGCATAAAGCGTGTTGACGCCGGAGAACAGCGTGAATGTCGATTTGCGCAGCGTGGCGATGAGCCCCTTGATGTCCCGCGGATTGGCGATGAGCAGGCAGCATCCGCCAGTCTTCACCACAAGCAGCAGGCAGGCGGTCAGGCCGAAAATATGGTAGAGCGGCAGCGCCGTCACCATGATCAATGGCTTGTCGGCAAGATAGGGTTTCAACCACGCCCACGATTGCTCGACATTCGCGGCGACGTTGCGATGCAGCAGCATCGCGCCCTTGGCGACGCCGGTCGTGCCGCCGGTATATTGCAGAAAGGCGATGTCGTTTGGCTCGACCGACGGCGGCTTGAACGGCTCCTCGGCGCCTGCCTGCAGCACTTGCGCGAAGCCGACGCATCCCGGCAGGCGGTAGGCGGGGACCATGCGTTTGACCCAACGCGAAACGAAATTGACCAGCGTTCCGCGCAGGCCCATCAGATCGCCGGGCTTTACGATGATCGCCCGCTCGATTTTCATTTCAGGCCACGCGGCGGCGGCGGTATGCGCGAAGTTTTCGAAGACGAACAGGAAGCGCGCGCCGGAGTCGTTCATCTGATGTACGAGTTCGTGCGGCGTATAGAGCGGGTTGACGTTCACCACGACGCCGCCCGCGAGCAGGACGCCATAGAGGATCGCCGGATAGGCGAGCACGTTCGGCGACATGATCGCGACCCGATCGCATTTTCTCAGTCCACGCGTCTGCAGCCAAGCGGCGACCGCGACGGCGGCGCGGCCGAGCTCCTCATAGCTGAGCGTCGCGCCGAAGCTCTCCATCGCGGTTCGATCGGCGTATTCCACGATGCTTGCGTTGAATACGTCGACCAGAGTCGAATAGGACGATTCATCGATCTCCGCCGGAACGCCCGCGGGATAGGACGACAGCCAAGGTCGCTTCTCATACGGGTCCTCTCGGTGTTCGGCATTCGTCATCGTCGTCTTGGACCTCCGCGAGTCGGCATAGCAGCGGATCGCGAATCGTCCGCTCAACCAATCTGCTTTGGTTCAAGATAGCGCATTAAGGGCCGGATGAGGCCATTCCCGCCGCAATGATTATGTTGCGCCGCGAGCGGCGTCAGGCCGCTCCTGCGGACATCGGCGCGAGGCCGAGGAGCAGCGTTACGCCGAGCGTCAGAACCAGGATTGCGGCGATGAACTCGCCGCCGCGCGCGATGACGATCGCGCGGCGCGAATCCTTCGCTCCAAGCCGCACCGCCACGCCCTTGGCGTAAACCGCCGTCGCGGCAAGCGCGCCCGTGGTCAACGCAGTCCCCGCCGACATGGCGATGACGGCGCCGGCGCCGGCGGCGAAGAGTCCCTGTGACAGGGTGAACGCCAGGACGAGAATCGCGCCCGAACAGGGACGCAGGCCGGCGGCGACGACGGTGGCCGCGGCATCGGCGAGGCGGAATTTCGGACCCGCCAGCGTCGAAGGGTCCGGCGCATGGCGGCAGTTCTCGTCATGCACATGAGTCGGATCGTCGATCGCCTCGCAGACGAAGCCGCGCGTCGTGGGTGCAATTGCTGGCGCGCTGAGGGCGGCCGACAGCGCGCGGCCCTTGACCCAGGCGAGACGCGCGCCGACCGCGGTCACCGCAGCATAGCTCGCAATCTCGATCATGCGCGTCGCATCGCTCATCTCGCTGGCGGTCGCGCGGAAAATCGCCGCGGCGGCGCCGACGATCGCGATCGCGACCAGCCCTTGCAAAAGCGCGGCGAGCGCCGCGAGCAGCAGACCGCGCCTCAGCGCCGTTTCATTGGCGAGCATGTACGATGCGAGCACCGCCTTGCCATGGCCGGGACCGGCGGCGTGAAAAGCGCCATAAGCGAAGCTCGCCGCGGCGAGCGCGAAGAAAGCGGAAGGATCGGTCTTGAGCGTCCGAACGGCGGCTTGCAGCTCAGCCTGGAACTTGCTTTGCCAGGCCAGAACAAGTCCGGCAAATCCTGTCGCCGACCCGACGGACTCCTGCGCGCCGACGGCGAAGGGATGGCGCGGCGCGCCCCACGCCGATGAGGCCGTGATCGCGACGGCCATCACAGCCGTTACGCCGATCCAGAAGACCCGTCGTCCAATCGTCACGGACAGGCCACGATCGCGCGCGTCGCCAGTTTCACGCCGAAATCGGCGCCTGGCGACATGTTCTGAAAGAACGCTTCGCTCAGCTTCTGATTGTCGGTCGCCAGCAGCGGCGCCGGCTCGACGAGGCTGAGCGAACATCCCGCCGGCGCACCGGCGAGCGTTACGGCGTTTTGCTTCTCGAGTCCGAAGGACACGAAATATGTCGGGTCATAGACTTGGAAAGAGAACGGCTTTTTCGCCGTGACAGGAGTCTCCAGCGGCAGAAAAAAATGCATGGTGACGATTTTTTTGTCGCTGGCTTCAAGCTTGACGTTTTCCGGCTGCTTGAACGCGAGCTTTGCCCCGTTCTGCTTGGCGAAGGTGAAAAAATCGAATTCGGCCAGCGACTCGACATTGGTCTTGGCGAGCGGCGCAAGTTCTTCGCTGGTTGGCGGTTTGCCGTCCTTGCCGAGCCCCTGCACGGCGTAGGCCGAATACATTTCGTCGAACTCCCAGGCGTGCCGAACCCCGGTGATCTTGCCGTCCGGGGCGAACACCACCTCGCTTCGCACCGCGACCCATACATGAGGGTGCGCGGACGCCGCCCCAATTCCCATCACTGTCGTGATAAGGATAAGAATCGAGTTGATTTTCAGCTTCATGCGAGTCTCGCGCTTAGGCGGCGAAGGCGGCAAAAACGCGGCGCTGACTCCCGCTTCGAGCCTGTGCATGCCAGGAGATACGTCCTTGAAATGGCGCTTTCCTGTGGCATAAAGTGGCGGGTGCAGAGTCGGCGCTGGCGGAGCGCTATGCGTCGGGACGCCGCGACCGGCTGGGTCGTTAAACCGGATTCGTTCACGGGTTGATCCTTGTCATTTAGCGTGTGAGCGCAAGAGTCCCAAGCGCGCTTCGCAGAATTCGCGCAGGAGAGCAGTAAATGGCGGAAATTGCCGCCGGCGACGCAATGACCGGCTCCGCCTTCGCCGAGGCGTCGCTCTCAGACCGATTTGACCTCCACAAATCGCGCGTGCTGATCACGGGCACTCAGGCGATCGTGCGTCTGCTCCTTATGCAGAAAGAGGCGGACCGCCGCGCTGGGTTGAACACCGCAGGTTTCGTGACCGGCTACCGCGGCTCGCCTCTCGGCGGCGTCGACGCGCAAATGCATAAGTCCAAGGCGCTGTTCGACGCCAATGATATTCTATACATGCCGGGACTCAACGAGGATCTCGCGGCAACCGCCATCTGGGGGGCGCAGCAGGCCGAGATGCGCGGCGAAGGCAAATATGACGGCGTCTTCTCGCTTTGGTACGGCAAAGGTCCCGGCGTCGACCGGAGCGGCGACGCCTTCAGACATGTCAACCTCGCCGGCACCTCGCGCTACGGCGGCGCGCTGGCCCTTATGGGCGACGATCACACTGCGGAATCCTCAACCACCGCGCATCAGTCGGACTATCATTTCGTCGACGTGATGATTCCGATCCTGTCGCCGGCCGGCGTGCAGGAAATCCTCGACTATGGGCTTTATGGTTTCGCTCTGTCGCGATTCGCTGGCGTCTGGGTCGGCCTGAAGCTTCTCAAGGACACGGTCGAGTCGACGGCCTCGATCGACAGTTCGCTCGATCGCGTGCGTCCGATCACGCCCACCGATTTCATCATGCCGCCCGGCGGGCTCAACATCCGCGCCGGCGATCCGGTTCTCGCTCAGGAAGAGCGGCTGCAGGAGAGCAAACGCGATGCGATGCTCGCCTTCATCCGCGCCAACCGGTTGAATCGGTTCATCACCTCCGGCGGCGCCAATCCGAAAATCGGCGTCATCACTGTCGGCAAGTCCTATCTCGACGTGCGTCAGGCGATGGATGATCTCGGGCTTGACGAAGTCAAGGCGAATGATCTCGGCCTGCGCCTCTATAAGATCGCGGCGCCCTGGCCGATCGAGCCGCAAGGTCTGCGCGAATTCGCGCGTGGCCTCGATCTCATCATCGTCGTCGAAGAGAAGCGCTCGCTGATTGAAGTGCAGCTGCGCGAAGAATTATACGCTGCGCCGCATCAGCCGCTCTGCATCGGCAAGAAGGACGAGGGCGGCGAATGGCTGTTTCCGATCAAGGGCGCGCTGGACGCCAATGACATCGCCATCGCCATCGGCCGTCGTCTGTTGAAATATCATCCGCTCGAGGACCTTGACGCGCGCGTGCGCCGTCTTGAGAGATTACAGGATCGCCGCCGGACGATGACCGACGTCACCGTTCGCGTGCCGCATTTTTGCGCCGGCTGTCCGCATTCGACGTCGACCCATGTGCCCGAAGGCGCGCGCGCCTATACGGGCATCGGCTGCCATTACATGGCGCAATGGATGGACCGCTCGACCGAAGGCTACACCCATATGGGCGGCGAAGGCGCGAACTGGATCGGCGAGGCGCCGTTCTCGACGCGCCAGCACATGTTCCAAAATCTCGGCGACGGCACCTATAATCATTCGGGATCGCTCGCCATTCGCTTCGCCGTCGCGACCAACACCAACATCACCTTCAAGATTCTCTTCAACGGCGTCGTCGCCATGACCGGCGGCCAGAAGCACGAAGGCGAACTAACGGTCGAAGCGGTCGCGCGGCAGGTTGCGGCCGAAGGCGTGAAGAAGATCGCCCTCGTCTCCGACGAACCCGGCCGATACGCGCCCACGGCGGTCTGGCCGTCGGGCCTGATGATTCATCATCGCAACGTCTTGAACGAGGTGCAGCGGGAGCTGGCGCAGACGGAAGGCGTCACGGTGCTGATCTATGATCAGACCTGCGCCACCGAAAAGCGTCGCTTGCGCAAGCGCGGGCTGATGCCCGATCCCGACTCGCGCGTCATCATCAATGAACTTGTGTGCGAAGGCTGCGGCGACTGCGGCACGGCGTCAAACTGCGTCGCGGTTCAGCCGGTCGAAACCGAGTTCGGCCGCAAGCGGCGCATCGATCAATCCGCCTGCAACAAAGATTTTTCCTGCCTCGAAGGCTTCTGCCCGAGCTTTGTCACCGTTCATGGCGGGCGCATGAAGAAGGCGCCGCTGCCGTCAAATGAGGACGCCAACGGACAGCCTGCGCTGCCGGAGCCGCGCATCGCCGAGATCGGCGCCTTGCCCTATGGCGTTCTCGTTGCGGGACTTGGCGGGACCGGCGTCGTCACCGTTTCGGCCATTCTCGGCATGGCCGCGCATCTTGAGGGCAAGGGCGTCGGCGTCATTGACATGGCCGGCCTCGCGCAGAAGGGCGGGGCGGTCTATTGCCATGTGAAGATCGGCCGCACGCCGGCGGATGTGCACGCCATCCGCATCGCCGCGGGTGAAGCTGATCTGATGCTGGGCTGCGACCTCGTCGTCGCCGGCGCCAAGCAGGTGCTTGCCGCCGTCGAGCACGGCAAGACGGCAGTGCTGGTCAATTGCGCCGAAGTGTTTCCCGGCGACATCGAGCGCAATCCCGACTTCGTCCTGCCTTCGGAGGAAATCAAGCAGGCGATCCGCCGCGCCGGCGGCCCGGAATCGACCTTCATCGATACGACGGCGCTCGCCCAGGCGCTGCTCGGCGATTCGATCGCCGCGAATATTTTCATCCTCGGCTACGCCTGGCAGAAGGGCTATCTGCCGCTGTCCGACGCAGCGATCCTGCGCGCCATCGAGTTGAACGGCGAATCGGTGCCGATGAATCATTCGGCCTTCCTTTGGGGCCGACGCGCCGCGCATGATCTCAACAGCGTGCTCGCCGTCGTCAAGTCGCTGCGCCAGCCAAATGGCATTCGCGAGAAATCGAAGACGCTCGATGAAATCATCGAACGTCGCGCCGCTTTCCTTGCCGATTACCAGGACAAGGCCTACGCCGCCCGCTACCGCGCCCGCGTCGAGAAGATCGCCAAACTCGAAGCCCAGCGCACGCCGGGTTCCCGCGAATTGACGGAAGCGGTAGCGCGCTATCTCTTCAAGCTGATGGCGACCAAAGACTATTACGAAGTCGCGCGCCTTTACACTGACGGCACCTTCCAACGACAGCTCGCGGAGACTTTCGAGGGCGACCTGCGGCTCGAACTGCATCTTGCGCCCAACTTCCCCTCGCTTCAGCGCAAGACCGACTTTGGCGGCTCGCGCAAATTCACCTTCGGTCCCTGGATGTTCAAGCTGCTGCGCGTGCTGGCGAAGATGAAGAGCTTGCGCAACACGCGGCTCGATGTCTTCCGCTTTGACCACGACCGCGTGGTCGAGCGAAGATTGCTCGCGGACTATGAAGCGCTGCTTGACGAATTTTCAATTTCGCTGGCGCGGGAAAACCATGCCGGCGCCGTCGCGCTTGCGCGCCTTCCGGAGCACATTCGCGGCTTCGGTCATGTCAAGGCGCGCCATATCGCCGCCGTTGACGCCGAGCGCGAGCGGCTGATCGCCGAATACCGCCAACCGGCCGCCGTGAAGCTTGCCGCAGAGTGAGTTCGCCGGGATTAACCCGTGATATAAATTCAACCGGCCGGCGCCTTGGGGCTGTCATTCCCGACAGGCCGAAGGCCTGATCGGGAATCCAGAGCCACATCGCAAAGCTCGGATTTTGCCCTGGATTCCCGATCGCGCTGCGCGCGTCGGGAATGACATCAGCGAGGCGATCACGCAGTTCTGCTGTGAAGCGAGTGAATGGATCGATGGAATTCATTGTGAGAGGTGCGCATTCAACGTCATCTCCGGTTTCAGCAGTGATCGAACGCCAACGTGCGCTCGTGCTCGGCGGCTCCAGCGAGGCGCGCCTTCTTGCGACGCGCATCGCCGCCGATCAGCGGCTGCAGGGCGTCATTTCGCTTGCCGGCCGCACGAGCGCTCCGAGCCCGCATGATCTGCCGACTCGCATCGGCGGCTTCGGCGGCGTTGAAGGATTGACGCGCTATCTCATTGAAGAGCGCATCTCCCATGTCGTCGACGCGACGCATCCCTTCGCCGCGCGCATTTCCGCCAATGCGCGCGCCGCCTGCGCCGCAGCCGTCGCGCCGCTGCTCGTGTTGACGCGCCCGCCATGGGTTGCGGCGCCGGGCGATCGCTGGACCGAGGTCGCGGACAACGCCGCCGCGGCGCGCGCGCTCGGCGACGCTCCCCGCCGGGTTTTTCTTGCGATCGGTCGGCAAGGCGTCGCCGATTTTCGCGTCGCGCCGCAGCATGACTATGTGCTGCGGGTGATCGAACCGCCGAGCGCCGACGATCTGCCGCCCTCATGCGAGGTGATTTTCGGCCGTGGTCCCTTCGCGCTCGACGATGAGATCGCGTTGATGCGCGACAGGCGCATCGAGATCATCGTGACGAAGAACAGCGGCGGCGCGCTCGCCTACGCCAAGATCGAGGCGGCGCGCGCGCTCGGGCTTGACGTCGTCATGATCGCGCGGCCGGCGAGCGGCGACGCCCCGACCACGCATGACATTGACGCGGCGATGGCATTCCTTGCTTCATGAGCCGCACGCTGATGATCCAGGGCACGGGCTCCGATGTCGGCAAATCGCTTCTCGTCGCCGGACTGGCGCGCGCCTTCGCCAATCGCGGCGTCAGGGTCGCGCCCTTCAAGCCGCAGAACATGTCGAACAACGCCGCAGTGACAGTCGACGGCGGCGAGATCGGCCGCGCCCAGGCCTTGCAGGCGCGCGCCGCGCGGCTTACGCCTCGCATCGATATGAATCCGGTGCTGCTCAAGCCGCAAGGCGCCTCTGGCGCGCAAATCATCGTGCAGGGACGCGTCGTCGGCCAGGCGAAGGCGCTCGACTATCAGGAGATGAAACCGCGCCTGTTGCAGCCGGCGCTCGACAGCTATGCGCGGCTGAAGGCGGCAGCGGATATGGTCATCATCGAAGGCGCCGGCAGCGCCGCCGAGGTCAATCTGCGCAGAAACGACATCGCCAACATGGGCTTCGCCCGCGCCGTCGACGCGCCGGTTGTGCTGGTCGGCGACATCGACCGTGGCGGCGTCATCGCGCAGCTCATCGGATGCAAGGCGGCGCTCGATGACGATGACGCGGCGATGATCGAAGGTTTCATCGTCAACAAGTTTCGCGGCGACGCATCACTGTTCGACGACGGCTTGCGTTTCGTCGAAGAGCGGACCGGCTGGCGATCGCTCGGTCTCGTGCCATTTTTCGACGCCGCGGCGCGGCTTCCGGCCGAAGACGCGTTCGGCTTGCGCACAGGAAGCCATGATCGCGGCCACGGCGTCGTGATCGCGGTTCCGCTGCTGGCGCATATCGCCAATTTCGACGATCTCGATCCGCTGAAGGCCGAAGCGGGCGTGCGCGTGATTTTCCTCGAAGACGGCGAGCCGCTGCCGCCGGAAACGCAACTCGTCATTCTGCCGGGTTCGAAGGCGACCATCGCCGATCTTGTGGCGCTGCGCGCTTATGGCTGGGACATCGACATTCTCGCGCATGTGCGTCGCGGCGGCAGAGTCTTCGGCGTCTGCGGCGGCTATCAGATGCTCGGCCGCGTCATTCGCGATCCGCTCGGCATCGAAGGTCCCGCCAGCGAAGCGCCGGGATTGGCGCTGCTCGACATTGAGACCGCGTTGACCGGCGAAAAGACGCTTACGGCAGTTAGCGGCCATGCGCCGATGTTCGATGCTACTTTTAGCGGCTATGAGATGCATGTCGGCGAAACTTCGGGTCCTGATTGCGAGCGGCCTGCGTTGCGACTTGCAGACGGACGCATCGACGGCGCGGTCTCGCGTGACGGCCTTGTCGCCGGCGCCTATGCGCATGGGCTGTTCGCCGACGATTCGTTACGCGCGTCGCTGCTGCATATGCTCGGCGCGCCGCCGTCGCCGCTGCGCTATGAGGAGTCGATCGAAGATACGCTCGATGCGCTTGCGGCGCATTGCGCGCGCCATATCGATCTCGACGCGCTGTGGGAGATCGCGCGGTGACGGCGCATTCCGCTATCGGCGCGCCGCCGGCCGTTGCGCATGGGGGGCGGTTAGACGCCGCGCGGCGTCTTTATCCCGACGCGCCGCAGCCCTGGATCGATCTGTCGACGGGCGTCAATCCGCGCGCCTATCCGTTGCCGCGGCTTGCCGACGACGTGTTCACCCGGCTTCCCGACGATGACGCATTCGCCGCGCTCGAGAGCGCCGCGCGCCGTAACTATAGCGCGCCAGCCGGCGTCGACATCGTCGCGGGCGCCGGGACGCAAGCTTTCATTCAATTGCTGCCGCGCGTCTTTCCGGCGAAGCGAGTCGCAGCGCTCGGCTTCACCTATGCGGAGCACGCCGCCTGTTGGGCGGCTTCAGGCGCTAAGGTCGATGTTGTTGAAACTTTGGACGCGCTTGCGGACGCCGATGTCGGCGTGATCGTCAATCCCAATAATCCCGACGGACGCGTCCTCGAAGCCGAAGAGATATTGTTTACCGCCAAGCGGATGTCACAACGCGACCGCCTGCTGATCGTCGATGAATCCTTTATGGACTTCACGCCGGAGCGCAGCGTGGCGCCGTTCGCCGATGATCCAGCCCTCGTCGTGCTGCGCTCCTTCGGAAAGGCGTATGGGCTTCCCGGATTGAGGCTCGGCTTCGCGCTCTCTTCGCGGGCGCGCGCGGCGAAGCTTCGCGCCGCGCTCGGGCCATGGGCGGTGTCTGGACCGGCGCTCGCCATCGGCGCAAGCGCGCTCGCGGATGATTCATGGCGCGCCGGCGCCGCGCAGGCCGCCATGCGAGACGCGGCGCGCCTAGATGCGCTTCTGACCCGGGCGGGTTTTCAAATTGCGGGCGGAACGACGCTGTTTCGTCTGGCGGCGCATCCGCACGCCGCGCGTTGGTTCGCGCGTCTTGCTGCGCGTGGCGTGCTGACGCGCGCCTTCGCCGAAAAACCGGAGTGGCTGCGGTTTGGCCTGCCAGGAAATGACGCCGCCTGGTCGCGGCTCGCCGAAGTGCTGGAGTGCGTCGATGGCGGCTGACGCGCCTAAAAAGAAGGAAGAGCCGCAAGCGGCGCAGCTCGCTCCGGTCGAGGCGTTCAGCGAGGCCGAGCGCGCCGCGATCTATCGCGTCATCCATTCGCGCCGCGACGTGCGTGATGAATTCCTGCCCGACGACGTGCCGCGCGAGGTGCTGCTGCGAATCCTCGACGCCGCGCATCACGCGCCGTCGGTCGGCTTCATGCAGCCTTGGAACTTCATCCTCGTCAGGAACATCGAAAAGCGGCGCGCCGCCTATGAGGCTTTTTTGCGCGCCTGTGAGGCGGAGGAGCAGACGTTGGCGCCGGAGCGGCGTTCGCTCTACCGGAACCTCAAACTGCAAGGCATCATGAAGGCGCCGCTCAATATCTGCGTCACCTGCGACCGAGCCCGCTTTGGCGCGACGGGGCTCGGGCGCAGTCAGCAGCCCGACACGGACATTCTCAGCACCGCCTGCGCGGTGCAAAATCTATGGCTTGCGGCCCGCGCCGAAGGCGTCGGCGTCGGGTGGGTGAGCATTGTGAGGGAAGCCGACCTGCGACAGATATTCAATATTCCCAATGAGATAACGATCGTCGCCTATCTCTGCGTCGGCTATGTCGCGCAGGCCTACAAATCGCCGGAACTCGAGGTCAAGCGCTGGGCGTCGCGCCTTCCTTTGGAGAATCTGATCTTCGAGGACAGCTGGGGAGAGCTGGCCGCCTCCACAAACCCGCCTTAAATAACTGTATAGCTAAGCCCAGCTTTCCTGTGGACGACTGGAATCAACCTATTAGCGGAGCTGGCTTTTTCAGCGCGACGCGTAAATGGTTGGAGCATCGGGAACCGCCGGATAGTCGAAGCTCCAATTCGGGGACGTCGGAGACGCGAACATGGCGCCGGTAAACTTGGAACAGCTGTTCGAAAAGACCTTCCCCCTCGCCAACAACACGATCCTGACCGTCACGGAAGTGCCGGAGTGCGAAGAGCAGCTGCTCAGATTGTTTGAACGCGCCATGCTGCGCGGGTTCGACAATCACGCGCCGCTGACGCAGATCCAGTTGCCGATGGAGCGCTTCCCCGATCTCGATTCGAAGTTCTGGCATGTGCCGATCGAGGATTGCGGCGCCGCCCAGGTGCTGCGCTTCTTCTTCGAGACGCCGCAAACGCTGGCGCATTAGATCACGCTGCATTCGGGCGGGATCACAGAAATGCAGATCGCGTGATCGATTCCAAAACATTTAGGCGCGCTTTGCGCGAATTGACCGGCGTCCGCTTTTTCGCGCGCCGCGTTCTAACCTCGTCGCCCGTGAAGAACGCGATTTAAGCGGCGATTAGTCGGCGATTTGAGGCGTTGGCGTCGTCGAGGACGCTCAGGAACAAGGCCCACAGAAGCGCCAGCCATGCGAGCAGGCGGCGGAAGTTATAGCCGGCGGCGGCGAGCACGACATTGATCGCGTCGCCGGTCGCATGGGCGAGGTAGTTTCGCCCCATGCGATGGTCGGCTTTCAGATGGCCGATGACGGGCTCAACCGCGGAGCGGCGCCGCAGCT
>NZ_JBFWVN010000053.1:0-21836 GCF_050246715.1 Methylocystis sp. | reverse complement strand
GAGAACGGCAGGCTGGTGGCGAGCGCAGCCGGACCGCAGGCGACGAAGCGTCCCGAAGATTGGAGCGCTCTCGAACTGGCGGATGAGTTCGCAAAGGACATAGCGCAGGCAAGCGCCGCCGGGCTCTCGACCGATATATGCGCCGCGCAACATCGCGTCATGTCCCGGTTGGGAATTGAGTGGGACTCGGAGAGCGGCAGGCTGGTGGCGAGCGCCGCCGGACCGCAGGCGACGCAGCGTCCCGAAGAATGGAGCGGTCTCGAATTGGCAGCTGAGTTCGCAAAGGAGATGGCGCAGGCGAACGCCGCCGGGCTCCCGATCGATGTCTGCTCCGTGCAACATCGCGTCATGTCCCGGCTAGGAATTGAGTGGGACTCGGATAACGGCAGCCTGGTGGCGAGCGCGGCCGGACCGCAGGCGACGCAGCGTCCCCAAGAATGGAGCGGTCTCGAATTGGCGGCTGAGTTCCGAAAGGAGATGGCGCAGGCGAGCGCCGCCGGGCTCCCGACCGATGTCTGCTCCGCGCAACATCGCGTCATGTCCCGGCTAGGAATTCAGTGGGGCTCGGAGAACGGCAGGCTTGTGGCGTCGAAGTGACAACGCCCTTGATGACATAGGCTGAACGCGACCCTGGGCGCGCCTCCGAGAGGCTTTGAAGAGGCTTTGAAGTGACTAAAACCACGGGAAAAGGCGCTCTTCCGCTTGGTGCAGCGACCGTGGGCGATGCCGCCATGGTGACCATCCCCCTCGCGGAATACGAGGAACTGCTGACGGCCCACCGTCTCTGCGGCGAAGCTCAAGCGACCGCTTCCGTCCCTCTATTCAGGCGTCCATGGTGGGAAATTGACACGGAAGTAGCTGATTTTGTTAGATCAACCTTCGGGAAGATGCCTCTCGGGAACATGCCGGCAGCCGTGGCGGACCGATTTTCGCTGGAGCGGACACCCTCGAAATCGGGGATTTTTCGATACATGAATGTATTAAGAGGGCGGCCGGCCGATAGGCCAAAGAAGAAAAGCCGAACCGCGCCGATGCGGCGAAACCCACATTCGAAGGCCAAATTCCCGCCTACGGCCGGCTGATCTCACCTAATCCCGGTCAAATAGCGATGTCGATACCAGCGGCGATCTATATTCGCCGCGCGTCTCGCATGCTAGACGGTCCGACCCCTTAAATATTGAGGAATTAGCGGCGCTCATGTCACAGGTCGTCACCCGCTTCGCTCCGTCGCCCACCGGCTTTCTACATATTGGCGGCGCGCGCACGGCGCTGTTCAACTGGCTCCACGCCAGGAAGCACGGCGGACGAATGATGCTTCGCATCGAGGATACCGACCGCGAACGCTCCACGCAGGCGGCGATCGACGCCATCATCGACGGGCTCAACTGGCTCGGCCTCGATTGGGATGGCGAGATTGTCTACCAGTCGTCGCGCGCCGCGCGACACGCCGAGATCGCCGAAGCGCTGCTGGCTGAGGGCAGGGCCTATCGCTGCTACGCGACGGCGCAGGAACTCGAGGAGATGCGCGAGAAGGCCAAGGCGGAAAAGCGCCCCTGGCGCTATGACGGCCGTTGGCGCGATCGCGATCCCGCCGAGGCGCCGGCAGGCGCGCCCTATGTCGTGCGCATAAAGGCGCCGCAGGACGGCGAAACCGTCGTCGACGACGCGGTGCAGGGGCGGGTGGTCTTCCAGAACAAGGACCTCGACGATTTCATTCTGCTGCGTTCGGACGGCGCGCCGACCTATATGCTCGCTGTCGTCGTCGATGATCACGACATGGCTGTCACGCAGATCATTCGCGGCGACGACCATCTCACCAATGCGGCGCGGCAGACGCATATCTATGAGGCGATGGGCTGGACGCTGCCGGCTTTCGCGCATATTCCGCTGATCCATGGGCCTGACGGCGCCAAGCTTTCCAAGCGCCACGGCGCGCTCGGCGTCGACGCCTATCGCGGCATGGGCTATCTGCCGGCGGCGCTGCGCAACTATCTCGTGCGCCTTGGCTGGTCGCAGGGCGACAAGGAGTTTTTCACCACGCAGGAGATGATCAAGTCCTTCGATCTTGCGCAGGTGCATCGCTCGCCGGCGCGCTTCGACTACGCCAAGCTCGAAAATATGAACGGCCACTATTTGCGCGACAGCGACGACGACGAACTGTTCGACGCTCTCGTCGCGACGCTTCCTTTTCTCGAAGGCGGCGAGGCGGTGGCGCAGGCGCTCGACGACAGGAAGCGCGCGCAGTTGCGCGCCGCGCTTCCCGGCCTCAAGGCGCGCGCGAAAACCTTGAACGAGCTTCTCGACGGCGCCGGCTTTCTCTTCGCGCATCGCCCTCTGCCGCTCGATGCAAAGGCCGCGCAGCTTCTGTCGACCGAAGCGCGCGCGCGGCTTGCGACGCTAGTCGAAAAATTTGCGGTCCTGCCGAATTGGACAGCTGCGGCTACCGAAGCCGTCGTGCGCGATCTCGCGACGGCGCTCGGCGTCAAACTCGGCGATCTTGCGCAACCCTTGCGCGCGGCCCTCACCGGGCGCGCGACGTCGCCCGGCATTTTCGACGTGCTCGAAATATTGGGGCGCGAGGAAAGTCTGGCGAGAATTTCCGACCAGGCTGCTGTCGGTTAGCGCCGCTTGCCGTCGCGGCTTTCGCGCAAACCAAGATCGCTGACGAGATTTTCGGCGCCACGCCGATTTCCGCGCCAAAGGAACCAAGGGCGCGACGCATGATGCGCGCGAAACATAGCGCGCGCTTGACAGGCCTCGCCGTTGCTATAGCTTTTTGCGCTGCACAAATGATCGGAATGCGCATCGGCGTGCGAAGGATGCCACGACATCGCGAATGCGACGCAATTCATGCTTAGCCTTCGCCGCGCGTCGCGCCGCGAACCGGCTCGTCGTGAGGCGGGACGTTTGAGAGGGGAGCGGGCATGCCGGAGAAGAACGGTATCTTCAAGATCGGCGACACATCGGTCGACTTGCCGGTCATGGACGGAACATTGGGGCCGTCAGTTGCGGATATCCGCAATCTCTATGCCGCAACCGGTATGTTCACCTTCGATCCCGGCTTCACGTCGACTGCGTCCTGCGAATCGAAGATTACCTTTATCGACGGCGAAGAGGGCATTCTGCTCTATCGCGGCTATCCGATCGAACAGCTCGCCGAACATGGCGACTTTCTCGAAACCTGCTATCTGCTGCTCTACGGAGAGCTGCCGTCGGCCGCTGAAAAAGCCAATTTCGACTATCGCATCACGCGCCACACCATGGTGCATGAGCAAATGGCGCGCTTTTTTCAGGGCTTCCGCCGCGACGCCCATCCGATGGCGGTGATGGTCGCCTCGGTCGGCGCGCTTTCGGCCTTCTATCACGACTCGACCAATATCGCCGATCCCACTCAGCGCATGGTCGCGTCGACGCGCATGATCGCGAAAATCCCGACGCTCGCGGCGATGGCCTATAAATATTCGATCGGCCAGCCCTTCGTCTATCCGAAGAACGATCTCGACTACACGTCGAACTTTCTGCGCATGTGTTTCGCGGTTCCCTGCGAGGAATATAAGGTCAATCCCGTACTGTCGCGCGCGCTCGACCGAATCTTCATCCTGCACGCCGACCATGAGCAGAACGCATCGACGTCGACCGTTCGACTGTCTGGTTCATCGGGCGCCAATCCTTTCGCCTGCATCGCGGCGGGCATCGCCTCGCTGTGGGGGCCGGCGCATGGCGGCGCCAATGAAGCGGTCTTGAAGATGCTCGGCGAAATCGGCACGCCGGACCGCATTCCTCAGTTCATTGCGCGCGCCAAGGACAAGAACGATCCGTTCCGGCTGATGGGCTTCGGCCATCGCGTCTATAAAAACTACGATCCGCGCGCGAAGATCATGCAGCGCACGACGCGGGAAGTGTTGAACGAACTGGGCGTCAAGGATGATCTGCTCGACGTCGCGCTGGAGCTCGAGCGCATCGCGCTGCACGATGATTATTTCATCGAGAAGAAGCTCTATCCCAACATCGACTTCTATTCCGGCATTACCCTCAAGGCGATGAATTTCCCCACCGCGATGTTTACCGTGCTATTCGCGGTCGCGCGCACGGTCGGCTGGATCGCGCAGTGGAAGGAGATGATCGAGGACCAGGGTTCGCGCATCGGCCGTCCGCGCCAGCTTTATACCGGCGAGAAGCAGCGCGACTATGTGCCGATGTCAAAGCGCTGATCGAGGGCTGGGGAGCGATCTCTGCGGCGCGCCTTGAGATATTCCTTCAGTCCCTTCTCGCCCTGCGGCGTCGTCCAATAGTGATTGAGGGCGAAGAGCGGCCAAAGGACGGGCGCGAGGAAGCGCATGCCCGGACGATCGATCTTCACCTCGAAGAGGAGCGCGACATGCACATCGTCGCCGCGCTGGGTTAGCGTCGCGCTCCACGCGCCGTCGAGATCGCCGCAGGTGCGGACCGCCACCTTGCGCGGCGGCTCCAGTTCCGTCGCCTCGATCATGAAATTGAGGGTGAAGGGCAAAAAGCCGCGCACCTTCGCCCGCAGCCTTGCGCCGACCTGAGGCGCATCGCCCGGCGTTAGCCGCTCGGCCTCGAGATAGACGCCTTTCCACCATTGCGGCAAGAGTTCGCCACGCGCCAGCACGTCATAAACTTCTTCAACGCTGGCGCCCGGAATGTCCCAGCTTTCGTCGAAATTGAACACATGCGCCGACATCGCCGCCCCCATATGCAAGGCCCTATGGCATAACGCCGCAAATGCCGGTTTGGATGCGCCCTGTTCAATTCCGGCGGCTTTGGATTAGATGTGGCGCGACCATATTTGCAGGACGAATGACTCCTGGCGATCGGGTAAAGAATATTTTTCCTCACCCTCGTCCTTCGAGACGGCCTCTTCGAGGCCTCGTCAGGATGAGGAAACTCTTCGCCCGACGGCCCTGAAGACTTACTGGAGCGCCCTTGACGCAATTTTCCGATCTCATGTTCGACACCCGCGTCGCCGCCGAGAGCTTCGCCGACTTTCTTGCGGGCGGAAGATTGCGCCTTGGCGTCACCGGCCTCTCGCGCTCCGGCAAGACCGTCTTCATCACCGCGCTGGTGCATAATTTGACGCGCGCGCTCTCGGCCCGCGGCGACAAGGGCGTCGACAGCAAGACTCAGCTGCCGGTGTTTCGTCCGCTCGCCGAAAGCCGTATCGTTTCGGCGCATCTCGACCCGCAGCCAGATTACAGCGTGCCGCGCTTCGCTTACGAAGAACATCTCGCCGCGCTCGCCGGCGCCGACCGGCATTGGCCGGAGTCGACGCGGCGCATTTCCGAATTGCGGGTGAGTCTCGAATATCGCGCCAAAGGCTGGTCGCTGCGCAAAGGCCTCAGCCAGGGGCCGGCGCGGCTCGACATCGACATTGTCGACTACCCCGGCGAATGGCTGCTCGATCTGCCGCTGCTCGGCAAATCCTATGCGCAATGGTCGCATGAGACGCTGGAGGCGGCGAGCGTTTCGGCGCGCGCGATGATCGCCAGCGAATGGCGCGGGCTGACGGCGCAGACCGACGTCAAGGCGCGCTATGAGGAAGAAACCGCGCAGACTCTGGCGCGGGCCTTCACCCAATATCTGCGTCTCGCGCGCACTGACCGCTTCGCGCTGTCGAGCCTGCCGCCGGGACGCTTTCTGATGCCCGGCGATCTCGAAGGCTCGCCAGCGCTGACCTTCGCGCCGCTGCCCGTCGCCGAGGGCGAAGAATTTCCCTATCGCAGCCTCGGGCGCGAAATGGAGCGCCGCTACGAAGCCTATAAATCGCAGGTGGTGCGGCCGTTCTTTCGGGATCATTTCGCGCGGCTCGACCGTCAGATCGTGCTCGTCGACGCGCTCGCGGCGCTGAATTCCGGACCGGAGGCGGTGCGCGATCTCGAAAACGCGCTGACCGGCGTGCTGATGGCGTTCCGCACCGGCCGAGCCAATCTGTTCTCGACGATCTTTCGGCCGAAAATCGACCGCATTCTCTTCGCGGCGACGAAGGCCGACCATCTGCATCACACCAGTCACGACCGGCTCGAAGCGATCTTGCGTCACCTGACCGCGCGCGCCATCGAACGCGCCGAGGGAGTCGGCGCGACGATCGACGTGATTGCGCTCGCCGCCGTTCGGGCGACGCGCGAAGCGATGGTGCGCCATGAGGGCGAACAGCTTTCCGCGATCGTCGGCGTCCCGGCCGCGGGGGAGCATATCGGCGATGAAGTTTTCGACGGCGTGGCCGAAGGCGCGATTTTTCCCGGCGAGCTGCCGGCCGATCCGCGCGACGTTTTTCGCGGCGAGGCGCTGGCGGTTTCCGACGAAGAGGCCGAGTTCCGCTTTCTCAAATTCAGGCCGCCGGTCGCGACGCTCGGCGCCGACCAAAAGCCGCTGCCGCTGCCGCACATCAGGCTCGATCGGGCGATGGAGTTTCTTCTCGGCGATCGATTGAGCTGACGCTACGCCGTCGCCGCCAATGGCCTACCTATTGCAGGCAAGTCGTTCACAATCTTAAATTGTGGGAGCCGCCTATGGAAGGCCATGTCTATAAGATCGTCGAACTCGTCGGGGCGTCGCCCGACAGCGTCGAGGACGCCGTGAGCGCCGCGCTAAAGCGCGCCGGCGAAACCCTGCGTCACTTGCGCTGGTTCGAAGTCGTGCAGATTCGCGGCAACATCAACAAGGGCGTGGTCGCCGAATATCAGGTGGTGCTGAAAGTCGGCTTCACCCTCGATCGCGACGACTAGGGCCTGACATGGGGCGGCGCCGCTTCTGACGGGCTCATCGGCGCCGTCACCCCGCCCCGCATTGCTGCGCAATGCGACTCTCCCCCTCAAGGGGAGGGTGAGCGCTCGCAGCGTCAATTCTCCCGCCGCCATTTGGCGCGGGTTGGAAAGGGCGGTCCGGGACGCCTCGGCCCCGTTACTCGGCCGAGTGGCACTCACGCTTTGGATGACGCCAATCGAGACGGCCCCCTCGTCCTTCGAGACGCGCGCTGCGCGCGCTCCTCAGGATGAGGGGGCCTTAGTTTGCGCATTTGAAACGCTAAACGTTGCAGAGGCAAATAGCAGTCCTCATCCTGAGGAGCGCCTGCAAGGCGCGTCTCGAAGGACGAGGACTGCGATGGGAGGCTCGGCGGAGCGAGCTCGGTCATCAATTGGGCAAACGAGCATTGAAAAATGCCTCGGCGCAATCGTTCCACGTCATGCCCGGCCTTGTGCCGGGCATCCACGCGGCGCCGCTGCGCGCACATCGCAAGCATGGCGCAACCTCCAGGCGTGGATGGCCGGGACATGGGCGAGAGAAAGGACGCCGTGTTTGGCGGCGTTGTCCGGCCATTTGCTCGCGCACAGGATTTCCGGTAACTCTTCCGGAAGGAGGTCCGCAAATGCCGAAGCCGCAAAAGTCCAGCGTCCAACTCTATCGACAGCGCATGAAGCGAAAGGGCCTCGTGCGCGTCGAGGTGCAGGCGCGCAAGGAGGATGTCGCGCTGGTTCGCGGCGTCGCCGCCGCGCTCGCCGATCCTGCCCGTGAAGCGGAAATTCGCGCTCTTCTCCGCGATGTCGTGGCTCCCCCGGCACCGGGATCGCTCAAGGCGCTTCTCGCCGCCGCGCCGCTCGAAGACGTCGACCTTGAGCGCTCGCGCGATCTCGGCCGGGACGTTGATATTTGAACGTTCTCATCGACACGAATGTGATTTCGGAAATTCGCAAAGGCGCGCGGTGCGATGCGCATGTCGCCTCCTGGTTCGCGTCCGTAAACGACGATCAGCTTTATCTCAGCGTGTTGACGCTCGGCGAAATCCGCCGAGGGGCGGAAAAGCTGCGGCGACGGGATATGAATGGCGCCGAGGCTCTCGATCGCTGGCTGGTTGATGTCGAACGCGCTTTCGTCGGACGCATACTGCCGGTCGATAGCGATGTCGCTCGAGAGTGGGGGCGCATGAGCGCCCTTCGAACGGTCCCTGTCGTGGATTGTTTGCTTGCGGCCACGGCCAAAGCGAATGATTTGACGCTTGTGACGCGCAATGTTCGAGACATAGAAGGACTCGGCGCCAAAATTCTCGATCCCTTCGCGCCCGTGAAACCCAGGAAGGGGCGTTAACACGCCCGCCCAACTCCCCGGTTCACAAATCCTTCGTTCTCGATTAGGGTCCGCGCCAAGTCCGCTCCCCGGCCGGGGCAGCGGGTTTTTCGCATTTTTCGCGCTATCTAAGCCGCGCGGCCGAAGTCGCGGCGGAAAGCGCCCTGCAAGGAACCACATGGCCAAGGAAGAACTGCTCGAATTCCCGGGAATCGTCACCGAACTGCTGCCCAGCGCGATGTTTCGCGTCAAGCTCGAAAACGACCATGAAATCATCGCCCACACCGCCGGCAAGATGCGCAAGAACCGCATCCGCGTGCTGGAGGGCGACAAGGTGCTGGTTGAAATGACCCCCTATGATTTGACCAAAGGCCGTATAACATATCGATTCAGGTAATTTTCTTCTGGCGGAGCGACCGTCGTGACAGCTAATCCTCCCATCGCCCGTCCCAAGCTCATTCTCGCCACTGCTTCGCCGCGGCGCCTGGCGCTATTGCAGCAGGCGGGGCTCGACGCCGACGCGCTGCTGCCCGCCGACATCGATGAGACGCCGCACCGCGGAGAATCACCGCGCGCCTATGCGATCCGAATCGCCAGCGAGAAGGCGGCCGCCGCCGCCAAGCTCAGGTCGACGCGGCCCGAGCTGAAAGATTCATTCCTCATCGCGGCCGACACCGTCGTCGCCGTCGGCCGGCGCATCCTGCCCAAGGCCGAGACTCGGGAAGAGGCCGATGAGTGCCTGCGGCTCCTGTCCGGACGCCAGCACCGGGTCTATTCAGCGGTAAGTCTGATCACGCCGCGCGGCTTCGAGCGCAAGCGGCTGGCCGAGGCGCGGCTGCGTTTCAAGCGCCTCGGCTCGACCGAGATCGAAGCCTATCTTGCGACCGGTGAATGGCGCGGCAAGGCCGGCGCCTATGCGATCCAGGGCCGCGCCGGCGTGTTTGTGGTGAAAATCGTCGGGTCTTATTCGGCGGTTGTCGGCCTGCCGCTCTATGAAACGCTGTCGCTGCTGGCGGGCGAGGGATATCCCGTGCTCGCGCCGTGGTTCGCGATGGCGTAGGCGTTACGTCCCGATGTAGCGCCGCGAGAATCGCGCCCCGAGCCGGGTGAGGATCTCATAGCCGATGGTGCCGGCGCGCGACGCCGCTTCCTCGACGCAGATGTTGTCGCCTAGAAGCTCGACCCATTCGCCGCGCTGCGCGGCGTCTTTCGGCGCATGGGAAACATCGAGCACGACATAATCCATCGAGACGCGGCCGATGAAGGGGCAGCGGACGCCGCCGACCAGCGCTTCTCCCGCCGGCTTTTCACCGCAGGCGGTGGCGCCGACCGGCACGCCGTCGGCATAGCCGACGCCGATCGTCGCGATTCGCGTGTGCTTATGCGCCGACCAGAGCGCGTCATAGCCGACGCAGGCGCCAGGCTCGATCTCGCGCGTCGAGAGGATGCGGGCCTTGAGGCGGGCGACGGGATGCACCGGGCATTCCGCATAGGGCGTCGGATTGCCGCCATAGAGCGCGTAGCCAGGTCGAATCAGATCGAAATGCGGGCGCTGCGGCAGGAAGACGGCGGAAGAATTCGACATCGACGCCGGAATGTCGGCAAAGCGCGCGCGGGCGTCGAGGAAAGCCTCGATCTGGCGTTCATTGCGGGGTTCGTCGCGCAGTTGCGAACAGACGAAATGGCTCATCACCAGCGTCGGCGTGATCTGGCGGGCGCGCTCGGCCGCCTCGGCCGCCTCATGGATTGGCACGCCGAAGCGATTCATGCCGGTGTCGAAATGGATGACGGCCCGAGGTCTATGGCCGATCGTCGCCCATTCCTCGATTTCGCCGAGCGAACCCAGGGCGGGGATGAGATTGGCGGCGACGAGGCGCAGCGCCGCGCCAGGAACGAGGCCGTCCAGCACATAGATGGTCGCGTCGGGCGCAACCGCCCGCGCCGCTTCGCCTTCGACGACATTGGCGACGAAGAAGGTTCGGCAGCCAGCGGAGAGCAGCGTGCGCACCGCCGGCGCGAGCCCCAGCCCATAAGCGTCGGCCTTGACCACCGCGCCGCATTCGGCGCCGGCCGCGAGCCGCGCCATCATCCGCCAATTGTCGGCGAGGGCGGAGAGGTCGACGGTCAGAACGCCGGTTTCCGCCGGATCCAAGGGTTCGGTCCGGGGCCGCAGTCGCGCAGCGGGTTCGATGATTCCCATCTCGACGCCATTTTAGGCGCCAAAAGGCGGCGTCTAGATGGCGCCGACATTTTGTACCTAATTCGGCAACAGTCGTTCGAATTTCGTGCGAATGTCAGAGGGCAGGCGGCGAGCCCGGCCGGCTTCGACGCAGACGATCCGCACCTTTGCGCGCACCAGCAGCTCCGCCTGCCGCAAGACCCGCTGCTCCAGCATGAACGAGGCGCCGCCGATTTCGAGGGCCTGCGTTTCGACGGTCAGTAGGTCGTCCATCGTCGCCGGCCTTTGGAAGTCGATCTCCATCGAGCGGACGACGAAGAAAATCGGCGCGCCGGCGGCGCCTTCGAGCAACGCCCGCTGATCCATCCCGAGCGCGCGCAACATTTCCGTGCGCGCCCGCTCCATGAAGCGAAGATAAGAGGCGTGATAGACGAGGCCTGAAAAATCAGTGTCCTCGTAATAGACGCGAATGGAGAGGCGCTGATACGGCTCGATCGTCTTCATTTGTTTCGTCTGGCGGCGCGGGGGTGAATTTCACCAGGAAAAGCGGATTTTGTCTTGAACGCCGCCGTTCTTGATACCAAGCGACATAAGCGCATTTATAGGAATATGCTCTCGCCGGCGGGAAAGGGCGCCGCTCGCGCCCTCAAAGCGAGTCGCAACAATAGCTGAGGAGCTCCCACATGTCTTTCCAGATCGGCGACACGGCGCCGGATTTCGAAGCCGTCACCACCCAGGGACCTATCAAATTCCATGATTGGATCGGCGATTCCTGGTGCATTCTGTTCTCGCATCCCAAGGACTTCACGCCGGTCTGCACGACCGAGCTCGGCTATATGGCCAAACTCGAACCGGAATTTAAGCGGCGCAACGTCAAGGTCATCGGCTTGAGCGTCGATCCGGTCGACAATCATTCGAAATGGGCGGTCGACATCGAGGAAACCCAGGGCGCGAAGCCGACATATCCGATGATCGGCGATCCTGATCTCAGCATCTCCAAGCTCTACGGCATGCTGCCAGCGGCCGCCTCGGGCGACGCCAGCAAAAGGACGCCGGCCGACAATCAGACCGTGCGCAATGTCTTCGTCATCGGACCCGACAAGAAGATCAAGCTGATCATCGTCTATCCGATGACCACGGGCCGCAACTTCGACGAAGTGCTGCGCGTCATCGACTCGCTGCAGCTGACCGCCAAACACAAGGTGGCGACTCCCGTCAATTGGCGCCCGGGCGACGACGTCATCATCTCCGGTTCGGTCTCCGACGACGAAGCGAAGAAGATCTATCCGGACGGCTGGAACGCGCCGCGGCCCTATTTGCGGATCGTGCCACAGCCGAAGTGAGCGGGACGCGCACCGTGTGATCGCAGCGCGTACGAATTCCGGCTGATCTTTTCTCAGGGTTCCGAACTCGGGTTAATTTCAGCTCGCTTTCAGCGGTCATGGCCGGGCTTGTCCCGGCCACCCACGCCGAGACATCGCGAAACGCATCGGGCGGCGACGGTATTTGGCTCATGCTTTAAAAATTGGTGCGCGTAGTCGCGTGGATGGCCGCGACAAGCGCGGCCATGACGCGGCGAGATGGCGCCTCGTTAACCTGGATTCGGAGCCCTGGATCTTTTCTCTTGGAGCTTGTCGTTCCCGATCGCGCGCGTTGCGCGCGTCGCGAATGACAGGGCCCGAGCCGTTCAAGGTATTTGAGTCACTCCTCGCTTTCCTCAAACAATCCGAACTGCCCTTGAGGCCTTGCCGGTTCGGCGAGGCCGAGGTGGCGGAAGGCGTGCGGCGTCAAGAGGCGCCCGCGCGGCGTGCGCTGGAGAAAACCCTGCTGCAGGAGGAACGGCTCGATAATGTCCTCGATCGCGTCGCGCGGCTCGGAGAGCGCCGCGGCGATTGTCTCGATGCCGACCGGCCCGCCGCCGAAATTGACCGCGACCAGAGTGAGGTAACGGCGGTCCATCACATCGAGGCCGATCGTGTCGACCTCCAGCAGCGACAAGGCTCGGTCGGCGAGCTTGCGGGTGATCGACGCCGCGCCGTCGACGATGGCGAAGTCGCGCACCCGTCGCAGCAGGCGGCCGGCGATGCGCGGCGTGCCGCGCGAACGCCGCGCGATTTCCTTTGCGCCGGCGTCCTCCATGCCGATTCCGAGCACGCGCGCGCCGCGCTTGACGATCAGCTCCAATTCTTCCGGCGTGTAGAAATTCAGCCGGACCGGAATGCCGAAACGGTCGCGCAGCGGCGTGGTCAGAAGACCCGCGCGGGTCGTCGCGCCGACGAGGGTGAATTTCGCAAGGTCGATCTTCACCGAACGCGCCGCCGGGCCCTCGCCGATGATGAGGTCGAGCTGGAAATCCTCCATCGCGGGATAGAGGATTTCTTCCACGGCCGGATTGAGTCGATGAATTTCGTCGATGAATAGCACGTCGCGCGGCTCGAGATTGGTGAGCTGGGCGGCGAGATCGCCGGCCTTGGCGATCACCGGGCCGGAGGTCGAGCGGAAGTTGACGCCAAGTTCGCGCGCGACGATCTGCGCCAGCGTGGTCTTGCCCAGTCCCGGCGGGCCGACGAGCAGCACATGATCGAGCGCGTCGCCGCGCGCCTTCGCCGCTTCGATGAAGACCTTGAGATTGGCGCGCGCCGCCTCCTGGCCGGTGAAATCGGCGAGCGACAGCGGCCGCAGCGAGGCATCGGCGTCGTCGTCACGCTGCTCGGGGCTTAGAAGGCGCGCGGGCGTGGTCAAACAAGCGGCTCCATGCGCTGGCGCGGGCGCTGTGATATGATGCGGCAAACGGAGCCGCGCCGTGAATCGCCCGTCCTCGCAATATGAGTATATGTCCCTCGATGATTTCGAGGAACTTCTCCCCGACAAGCCCGCCGACGAGAAATGGGAGCTGATCGGCGGCCGTGTCGTGCGTATGATGGTCGGCGCGCGGTGGGAGCATCATCTCATCGCGCAGAATCTGGCTTTCGGATTGCGGAGGCGCTTGTACGAGAAAGGCGCCGGATGCCTGGTCTTTCTCGAAACCTTCTACATGAAGAAAAAATCGATCGAGTCCGCGACCCTGCCCGACGTGATGGTCCGTTGCGGCCCCATGGAGCTGGGCGCAACTTCCGCTGACGACCCCACAGTGCTCGCCGAAGTTATGTCGGATGGCAGCAAGGCGCGCGATCGCTTCGAAAAATGGGCTGTTTATCAAAAGCTGCCAAGTCTCAAACATTACGTCCTGGTTGAACGCGACCGGGCTCACATCGAGACCTTCGACCGTATCGGGGAGGAATGGGTGGGGGTGCGCATCCTCGATGGTCTCGAGGCTACGCTCGATCTGCCGGCGATCGGCGTCAGCATCCCGCTCGCTGAAATCTACCAAAACGTGATCGCCCCATAACCGCCGCAGCTCAGCGCGCGAGTTCGCGCAACCCTTGGCGAATCAGCGCGCCGGCTTCTGCGCCGTCGCCAAGCTGCTTCAAGCTTTCCGCCACCGCCGCCGCCGCCTGCGGGCGCCCATAGCCGAGATTGACCAGCGCCGATATGGCGTCGCGCGCCGCCGATGGCGCCCCTTCGCTTTCTTCGCCCGAGAGCCGAACGATGGCGGGGTCGACGGCGCCGAAGGCGGGCGCCTTGTCTTTGAGCTCCGCGACGATGCGCGCCGCGAGCTTCGGGCCGACGCCCGGCGCGCGCGCGACCGTCGTCTTGTCCTGCATGGCGATAGCTGACGCCAGATCGTTTGCGGAAAGAATCGACAGGATCGCCAGCGCCACTTTGGCGCCGACGCCCTGCACAGACTGCAGCAGCCGAAACCAGTCGCGTTCCGCCTCGCTCGCGAAGCCGAAGAGGCGGATCGAATCTTCGCGCACCTGCGTCTCGATGGCGAGCGCGGAGGCCTCGCCGGCGCGCGGCAGATTTTGCAGCGTGCGCGTCGAACAATGCACGACATAGCCGACGCCGTTCACGTCGAGGATAACGAAGTCCTCGCCATAGGAGTCGATCAGGCCTTTAAGTTTGCCGATCATCGCCGCGGCTCCGTCATCGCGAGGAGCGAATGCGACGAAACGATCCAGCAGTCGCGCCGGGAGGCTGGATTGCTTCGCTTCGCTCGCAATGACGGCCGCGATGCTGCGCATGGCAGATCGCGACGGCCAGCGCGTCGGCGGCGTCGGCGGTGGTCGCGGCGCTCAAGGGCAACAGCACGCGCACCATCATCTGCACCTGCGCTTTCTCGGCATGGCCGGCGCCGACGACGGTTTTCTTCACAAGATTGGCGGCATATTCGGCGATGACGAGGCCGGCGAGGGCGGGGACGGTCAGCGCCACGCCGCGCGCCTGTCCGAGTTTGAGCGCCGATTGCGGATCGCGATTGATGAAGGTCTCCTCGATCGCCGCTTCATGTGGCGCATGATCGGCGATGACGCCCATCAGCCCGTCGTGCAATTGCCGCAGGCGTTCGCCCATGTTGAGGCTTGCGTCGGAGCGCACGCGTCCGCAGGCGATGAAGGACAACCGCGAGCCCTGCGCCTCGATCACGCCCCAGCCGGTGTTGCGCAGGCCGGGATCGATGCCGAGGATGCGAATCGGGGCAGGGGTCATGGCGCCAGCGTAGGCGGAAAGCTGCGGCGGGGCGAGCCTTTGCGGCGTTTCGCCATTTTAAGGCGGTTGCGTATCGGCCCGCTCGCGGGTTTTTCCGTCCAGCAGACAGCTGACGGTGACGTCGCCCATAACGTTGATGGCTGTGCGGCAGCGGTCCAGAAACCAATCGACGGTCAATAGCATCGCGATGTAGTCGGTGGGCAGCGCGACGGCTTTGAAGACCATCGTCATCGTCACCAAACCCGCTTCCGGAATGCCGGCCGCGCCGACGGATGCGACGATAGACGTCACAACGACGATGAACTGTTGGCTCAGCGTCAATTGCATGCCGAGCAATTGCGCAACGAACAGAGCCGACATGGCTTCATAGAGCGCCGTGCCGTCATTGTTGAAATTCGCGCCCACGAGCGCGCCCATACTGGCTGACTGTTCGCGCAGCCCGACATTGTCGCGTAGCCGCGCATAGGTCACCGGCATGGTGGCGGTGGAGCTGCCAGTGGAAAACGCCATCACCAGCGCGTCGCGCACGCCCCGCAGCACATAGAGCGGCGGCGCCCAAGACTCCAGTTTCACGCGCGTGAGATAATAGCCCGCCTGCAATGTCAGCGCCGCAAGGACGGCGACGACAAAGCCCCCCAGGGCGAGAAAATCGCGAAAGCCTTTCACGCCGATGATGCTGGCGACGACGCCGAAAACCGCCAGCGGCACGAGGTCGATGATCCAGTGCAGAATCGTGATGAGGCTCTCCAGCGCCACGTGAACGAGATCTTCGACGGTGCGCACTTCATGGTGGCGCAGACTTCTCAGGGCGACGCCCATCGCCACGGCGATGAAGATGACGCCCATCACCGCGCCATTGTCTGAAAATGGCCCAGCAATGCTCTTGGGCACGTTGTCCAGGAATTGCGCGAGGGGATTGGCGGCCGCCGCGGCCTTGGCGGACTCATGCGCCGGCGTGGCGTGCGACCATGAACCGGGCTGAAGGACGTTCGCGACAAGGAGACCGATGCCGATCGCCACCAGCGTGTTTGTCGCCAGCAGCGTGACCAGCCGCAGCGCCTGCCGTCCGCCAAGATGCGCGCGCATCAGGGCTTGCATGATCGCCAGCAGAATCAGAGGCGGCGCAAGCGCGCCGAGCAGGCGCAGGACGAGTTTCGCGGGAATTTCGAGCGCCGCCGCCTGCTCGCCAAGCGTGACGCCGACGGCGACCCCCAGCGCCACCGCGCCGATGATGCGCAGATACAGCGGCGTGGCGCGCCACCAGCCAAGGGCGTCCCGCCGGCTGGTCGACTGTTCCCCATGTTGTGAGTTCAAATGGGACGACCCTTGTCTTGACGCGAGACGGCTATTGGGCGTGCGTCGGAGCGACAGAACCAGAGCTTGTCCAGCCTTTTCGGCCTGCGATCAAGCCTCCGCCTTCCCCACTGCCTCCGCAACGGCGTCAAAGGCCAGCATGGTCGAGCCGTGGCGGGCCTTGTAGTTGCGCACAGGCTCCAGCACCGCGAGGTCGGCCCATTTGCCAGTCGGCGGCGGGCCGTTCTCCTTGAGCATTTTGCGCAGCGCTTCGCGCGCCTCGCGCAGCTCCTGCGGGGTCGAACCGACGATGTTGCGCGCCATGATCGAGGCCGACGCCTGGCCAAGCGCGCAGGCCTTCAACTCCTGAGCGTAATCCGCCACCTTCCCGTCGCGGAGATTGAGATCGACGGTAATCGTCGAGCCGCAGAGCTTGGAATAGGCAGAGGCGGTGGCGTCGGGATGCGCCAGCCGGCCGAGGCGCGGAATATTTCCGGCAAGCTCCAGAATGCGTTGATTATAGATGTTGTTCAGCATCGCCGCCGGCGCGTTTCCAGCCAAGGCCTTACCATCGCCTCGGTCAAACTCTATATAGGTTTTTGCGCGACTTCGCGAAAGCGATGGCCGCGCCGGGGCGACCTAGGCTCCTGTTCGTCTCGAATTCTCGCGTGATCTCTACCCATCAGGAGAGGGCGACGATTTGAGGGGCGCCTTGCACGTTTCGTGCTAGGCGATAGGCGGCCGACGCGCCCTTAAGCGCGGGCGGCGGTAGTAAAATTTGGAGGCGCCACATGGATGACGTGGTTAAGACCTTTCCCCTTTCGTCGCTGGAGCCGCCTCCGCCGATCGAGCGCCCGAGCCGCGCCGAGGCGGAGGCCGCCGTGCGCACGCTGTTGCTCTGGGCCGGCGACAATCCCGACCGCGAGGGGTTGCGAGAAACGCCGCGCCGGGTGGTCAAGGCCTATGAGGAATTCTTCAGCGGCTACCAGGAAGGCGCCGACGAGGTTCTGTCGAAGGTCTTCGAGGAAGTCGAGGGCTACGACGATCTCGTTCTTGTGCGCGACATCCCCTTCACGTCGCATTGTGAACATCACGTCGTACCTTTCGTCGGCAAGGCCCACATCGCCTATTATCCCAACGGCGGGGTGGTCGGGCTCTCCAAGCTCGCCCGGCTCGTCGAGATTTACGCCCGCCGCCTCCAGACCCAGGAGGCGATGACGGCGCAGATCGCGGCCGCGATCGACGAAGCGCTCGCGCCGCGCGGAGTCGCCGTGATGGTCGAAGCGGAACATATGTGCATGTCGATGCGCGGCGTGATGAAACAGGGGTCGTCCACGGTCACCATGCAGTTTTCCGGCGTGTTCCGCGACGATCCGGCCGAGCAGGCGCATTTCTATACGCTGCTGCGCGGAGCGCGTTGATGTCGCAGGCGGTCAAGGAGCCGGCGGTGAAGACGGACCTGGAGGAGGGGGTCGTCTTCGCGCCGAAATTCGACGCCCACGGCCTCATCGTCTGCGTCACCATAGAGGCCTCGACGCGCGACGTGCTGATGGTCGCCTATATGAACCAACTCGCGCTTGAGAAGACGATCGAGACGGGCTTCGCCCATTATTGGTCGCGTTCCCGGCGCGAATTGTGGCGCAAGGGCCATACCTCCGGCCAGACCCAGAAGGTTCTGTCGTTGCGCGTCGACTGCGATCAGGACGCCTTGCTGCTAGAGGTCGAAGTGGGCGGCGACGGCAAAGCCTGCCATACCGGGAGGAAATCCTGCTTCTATCGGGCGCTCAAGGGCGATGGCGCGCTGATCTTTGCCGCCGAGGGCGGATAGGCGAAGCTATCTGGCGGAAAGTTAACCTTAAAGCCATTTTCGAGGCGCAGCCTGATCGCCAAATATGGCTTGCGCCGATTCAACGCCAAAGGGAGAGCCGAGCAGGAATACCGGTATGATATCGCTACGCTCACCCAACCCTCAAAATCACGGCGCCGACGCCGGCAGCGCGATGACGGACGCGCCGCATGCCCCACCGACCACCGTCGTTCGCACGGCGGATGCGGAGGCGAAGCACGAGAGACGCGGACAACCGACCATCGGATTGGCGCTTGGCGCCGGCGCGGCGCGCGGCTGGTCGCATATCGGCGTGCTGCGCGAGCTTTCGGCCCATGGCATCTATCCGGACGTGATCGCGGGCACGTCGATCGGCGCGGTGATCGGCGGCTGCTATGCCGCTGGCAAGCTTGATGCGATCGAAACCTTCGCGCGCTCGCTCACCAAGCGGCGAGTCTTCACGCTGATGGACCTTTCGTTTTCGGGCGCCAGCCTGATCACCGGCGAAAGGCTGCGCGCCGCGCTTGAGAAGGAGCTTGATGAGCTAAAAATTGAAGAACTGCCGATTCCCTTCGCCGCCGTCGCGACTGAAGTCGGCACGGGCCATGAGGTGTGGCTGCAGCATGGATCGGTGGCGCTCGCGATCCGGGCGTCCTATGCGCTGCCGGGCATTTTCGAGCCGGTGCGGATCAGCGACCGCTGGCTGTTCGACGGCGCGCTCGTCAATCCGGTGCCCGTCACCGTCTGCCGCGCGCTTGGCGCCGAATATGTGATCGCGGTGAACGTCACCGCCGACACGATGTATCGCGCGCGCGTCATTCGCGACGATCCTGCCGCGCTCAAACGCGCGGCGGAGGCGGGGCCTTTCGCAGAAAAGCCCGACCTTTCCTTCGCGGATCGCTTCCTGCCGCGCTATTTCGACCGCCAGTCGAGCGACGCGCCCAATGTCGCCACGGCGATGATCGACGCGTTCAACATCATTCAGGACAGAATTCTGCGTTCGCGGCTGGCCGGCGACCCGCCGGACGCGACCATCACCGCGCGCATGGAGGAAGTCGGGATGTTCGACTTCCACAGGGCCGATCAGCTCATCCATGTGGGCAGCGAGGCGACCAAGCGGGCGTTGCCCAACATTTTCGCCCACATCCCGCTGCCGAGCGCCGTTTGATCGAAGTCGGCGCCGCGAAATCAGCTGCGCCAACGCCGGCCGGCTCGCCAACACTCCCGATTAAGTTATTTCAGGGCGTCGCCTAAGCCTGGGCGATGTATTCGCGCATCGAGCGGTGTTCCTCCTCGATGACGCGGATCCGGTATTTCACGACGTCGCCGATCGAGATGAGGCCGACCAGCCGGGATTCCCGGACCACCGGAATGTGCCGGCGCCGTTCGACGGTCATCACGCGCATCGTATTCTCGACCGCGTCCTCTTCTCGGGCCGGTTCGGGATGTTGCTGCATAAAGGACGATATGGGCTGCGTCATCGCCTCCGGACCGTTCAGCGCGACTGCCGAAACGATGTCGCGCTCAGCGATGAGACCCATCAGTCGGCCGCTGTCGTCGAGAATGACGATCGCGCCGATCCTGTATTGCATCATCAGTTGCGCCGCCTCTTGCAGCGTCGTGTCGGCGCTCGCAGTCACCACCTCTCTTCCTTTCTCTGCGAGTATGTTGGCGATCGTCATCTGGTCCTCCTCTTCGCTCTCAACCGGGCTCCCTCGCCGGCCGAAAGGCGTCACTGCGAACTCAAGCCATGTCGGCCCACGCGATCAAAGAAGCGGAAAAACAGCAGGCCGAACAAAAACCCCCCGACATGCGCCTCCCAGGCGATGGCGCTTGACGCCCCGGCCGCCTGCGGAAATGCGCCAAGAAGCAGGTTCGCCGCTAACCATGCAATCAGGAAAAACATCGCTTGCCGGTTGAGCGCCAATTGCGACAGCGAGGTGGAACTCCGTCCCTCGTCGTATGGCGTTCGCGTGCTGCCCCTTGCGTCCGCCAGTCGCGCTCCTGGCGTGAATGCGAAACGCACAATTGCCCCCATTGTTCCTGAGATTGCGCCCGACGCCCCGACGATCGGAGCGATTTCGTATGGGTGCAGCGCAAGATAAAACAGCGCGCCCGCGACCGCGCTGGCGGCGAGAAAGAGCAGATAGCGCGTAGAGCCGAACCGGCGTTCGACCGGCGTTCCGAATGCGGCGAGCGCTAACATGTTGACCACAAGATGCGTCCAGTCGCCGTGCAGGAACGAATAGGTCAGCATGGTGGCGTATGCGGCGCCGCCTTCGATTGTCACGCGCACCGGAATGAAAGCGAATGTCGCCAACAGCCACTGAGCGAATTCCGCAGGACCGTAGGCGACGACGAATTGCAGGGCTGTCACCGCGACGATGAGGGTCTTCGTCGCTTTCGGCAGATTGAAGATTGGCTCCCGCGCTGCGGGCATTTCAGCTCCTGTCCGTTTGCCGGGCGAGGGCCCGCAGAGCCGCAATGCTAACCAGCGCGAGCGGTCTAGGCGAGCGTCCCAATTTGACGCGCCGGCGCCAGGGATCGAGCGGCATGTGTGAAGGTCCGATCGATAGGCATTGGCGCTGCAGGTGTGGCGCAATAGTATGTTTTATTTTGATTTTTTTGTGTTGACGAAGGGTCGACGCGCGGCGCTGCGGCCGCTGCCGTGGCGATGGCACGACCCCTGCTGCGTCGGCGAGAGGAGGCAAGGCCGTGAGGGCGGCGTGCCAATCTTGGGCGGGGGCGCGACAAGCGTCGGGCGAATATTGATGAAATTGCCGGTTACGAGGGATCTTCACGACTATTGGGATCGCTTGAAGGGCGAACGCGCGGCGCCGGATCGGGCGGACATTGATCCCGTCGCCATTCGCCAGATTCTGGCGGACACATTTATCATCGAAGTGGACGCCTCCCGTCGCTTTCCGCTTCGGCTCTGCGGCGCTCGAATCAACGCGCTCTGGCTCGCCGAACAAAAGGGCCGCCAGTTCCTGAACTGGTGGTCGAGCCAGCATTGGCGCGACATTGCCGCAGCGCTTCGCCAGGTCGTCGACAAGGAAACGCCGCTTTTGGCGCATGCCGCGGGAGCGGCGGGCGGCGAATCGGCGGAATTCGAACTGCTGCTTTTGCCTCTGCGCCACTTCGGCGCCCGGCGTTCACGCGTTCTGGGGTCGCTTGCGCCCATTCGGCCGCCGGTATGGTTGGGAATGCGCCCGATCGGATATCTCGACGTCGTCGCCTCGCGGACCTTGTCTGAAAAAGCGATGGAAGCATCAGACGATGATTGGCCCCTCGGCTCGGCGAGGCGGATGGCCGCTGCCGATGGCGCTTCTCGCTCCTTTTCTTGATCGCGCACGGTTTGTCATGCCCGGCTGGCCGAAGGCCTGACCGGGCAGAGCGCCCGATCGCGCGAAGCGCGCGCCGGCAATGACGCCTCCTATTTGCGGATATTCCGAACGCTCTCAAAGATCGCGCCGCAACGCAGCATCCTCATCGCGTCGGCATCGTGAGCGAAGCCGCAGATCCTTCGTTGCGCGTCATCGCCAAGGCGGCGGCGGAGGGGCTTTCGACCGACCGTTCGCGACGCGGCGCAGACCCTTCCGGAGCTTGCTGTGGCGCCGGCGCCACACCTGCCGAAAATCCGACGAAACGCCAAGGAATTCCCAGGCTTTCGAATTGATTGTGCGAGGCGTCGACTGATTGTATTGGGTCCATGGCGAGCGATCGCTTCTTGGTGCCACCGGGCTAGGGTCTGTTGGGATTTGGGATTCTCATCTGAGCTTGGCTGTGATTCAAGCTTTTGATGAACCGATTCGTTTTGACTGACGCCCAATGGGCGAAGATGGAGCCCTTTTGTCTTGGCAAACGGGG
>NZ_JBFWVN010000052.1:0-22108 GCF_050246715.1 Methylocystis sp. | reverse complement strand
ATCATGTCGACCGTGCCCTCGACGCGAGCGAAGTCGCCGCCGAGCGCACGCGACGCCGAGCGTAGCAGCGTCGTCTTGCCGACGCCCACGTCGCCCTCGATCAGCACGTGGCCGCGCGCGAAAATGCCGATCGTCACAAACCTGATGACGCGCGCCTGTCCGAGAACGGCCTTCTGAATTTCCCGCTCGAATTCAAGGGCGCGCGCGCGCCATTCGGCAAGCTTCTCGACGACGTGCGACGTATCGTTCAAGGCCTGACCTTAACCTGCCAGAAGGAAGTGGCGGCCACGATCTCGGGAATGGGGCCGCTGCGCCGTTGTCGAATGCGCCGGCTCCAGATCGTGGCCGCTAGACTCATCGCGTTCTCATCGCGATGAAACCTATTGCGCGATCTTGCTCACGTCGTATTCCCACTTGCCGGTCTTCTTGAAATTCTCGACCCGCTTCTTGTTGCGCGCTTCCATGCCCTGGATCGACGTCTGCTGCTTGGCGATTTCCTTTGGGTCGTGCTTGGGATCATATTTCGAACCCTCGACCTTTTCGGGAAAGCCTGGCTTCGGCTCCCAGCAATTGCCGGGCGCCTTGCACTTGGTGCCGTCATAGGCGAACGCGCCGCCGGCGCTAAACAAAACGCCGACGGTGAGCGCCACGGCAAAAGGAATCTTACGCATCAGTTTCCTCCCTTTTCGAGGCTCGCGCCTCCTTGTTTGCGCCCCCGCGCGACGGAGGCGTGAAGACTATTTCGCCTTTGACTGGCATTGGCCGGGCGGATTTTCCGGAAACGTCTCGTGGCCGGAATAGGGCTTGAATTGCTTGCGCTGCTCGTCGGTCAACCAGGTCGCCTTTTCCGGCGCATCCTTGAAGAGGTGACGGACCCAAGCCATCACCTTGAGCATCTCGTCGAGCGTCAGATTTTCATACTGGGGCCCCATCGACGCCTGCGCGCCGCCGTAGATCGTCGAGAAGAAGCCTTCATCGGTTTCATTCTGCGGATAGGTCCAATAATCGTCGTTGAGTCCCGGGCCGATCTTCCCTTCGGCAAGGTGGCCGTGACATCCCGAGCACGCGGAAAGAAACAGCTGTTCGCCCTGCTTCAAACAGCTTGCGTCCTCGTTATAGGGATTTTTGCCAGTCGCCATGAACTTCTTGACGCCCTCGGTGTCCCTTCCCTCGGGCAGCGCATCGTCGAACTTGAGTACTTCGCCGGTGATGGTGTTGCGGAACGTAATCCCTGCAGTCTGCGCGATGGCGCCAAGAGCAACGAGGCTCGCCGCGGCGCCGATGAGATAGACCGAAACGCTTCCTTTTCTTTTCGACACTTATTCTCGTCCTGTTCTCGTTAGCGCGCCGCGCATCTATTGGGTGACGGGGAGAAGCGGAACGCCCTCCGCTTTGAGGATTTCATCGATCATCGGCCTTGCGGCGACGAGCGCGCTGTCGATCTCCGCCAGCAAGGCCTTGTCGGCGCGCCGCACCGCCACCGATTGATCGAATCGCTGCGGCACTTTTTCACCGCCGCTCTTCGTCGCATCGTCTTCGATCAGCGTCATCCGCAGAGGAATGGTCGAGGACTTGACGTAACGCGCGACGTCCGGCGCGAATCCGACCGCGATGTCAGCGGCGCCGCTCACCACCTCGCCGACCATTCGAGCGGGATCAATCTGCGTATATTGGTTGCGTGGCGATTTGAAATTCACCAGCGAATAAAGATAGGCCATATTGTCTTCATACTGGCCCATATCCTTGAGCAGCATTTCGCCTGGAGAGCCGAAGGCGACGACGATGTGGCCAAGCTTCTTCAAGCGCGGATCGGACCAGGATTTGACGTCGAGGCTGCGATCGGCGCGACTGACAAAGACATAACCGGTTCGATAGTACGGCTTCGACGTCGCCACGCGTGGATCGCCCGTATCGAGGCCAATGATGACGTCGCACAGATTCTTGTTGAGCGAATCGCGCACGAGATAGATCGCCGGCCGCTGCGACCAAACGAATTGCGCCTTGCGCTGCATGGACTCGGCGAGCGCGACGCCAATCTTGTTTTCAAGTCCGGAGCCGTCTTCCATTGACAGCGGCGGCTGATTCTTCGCCGCGCAGATGCGAAGCGCATTGGGATCGGCGGGCGGCGCCTGCTCGGCAATTTGCGCGGGCGCGGCGCTGGACGCTGCGTCGCCGAACCCGCCGAACGAAGCGCCCTTGGCGCCGACGCCCGCGAGGGCGAGGACAAGCGCGCCACCGATACCGAAGGACAAGCGAATGATTCGCGACATTGTTCTAATTTCCGTGATCGTTCGGATCGCCTGTTCGGACGCTCGGGGAGGCGTCCGAACAGGCGTCTCGCAACTGCCTCAGGCGGGGAGAGATCGATGGAAAGGCGACGATCAGTTCGCCTTGTATTCGCCGACGCTCAGATCGTCGTAGGGGCTCTTGCCGTCGAGCGAGAACACCATCACGCCGCCGCCCATTTGAGTGTAGTTGGCGAGCTGCTTGAAGGCGCCGACCGCGCCGAGACCGGCCGTCGGGTCCTGAAGATCGAACACGAGGCCGACTCCCGGCCAACCGCCGACTCCATACATGATGGCGACATATTCGACGCCCTTGTGCTGATAGACGATCGGATGGCCGATCACGCCCGACGGAAGCTTGAACTTCCACAAAAGTTCGCCGGTGTCGCTGTGACGGGCCTTGATGAAGCCGTCGAGCGTTCCGTAGAACACGACATTGCCGGCGGTTGCGGCGGTGCCGCCCCAAACGGCGAAGCGCTCCATCTTCTCCCATTTGAACTTGCCGGTGATGGCGTTGTAGGCCTTGATCTGGCCAAGGCCTTCACCCTTCTGGCGATCGCCCTTCGGACCGGGATACATGTTCAGCGTCGCGCCGACGAAGAACTGCCCCGCACGATAGGGAAGCATGAATGGCTCCCAGTCCATGCAGATGTGATTCACGCCAAGGAAGAACAGTTCCTTGGTCGGATCGTAAGAATCCAGGCCCTGGTTGTGATAGCCCATCGCCGAGGGGCAGATGTCCTTAGCGAGATGATCCATGCGCGTGCCATACTCCGGATCGCGCAGCGGCAGGCCGCTCTTGAGATCAACCTTCTTGAACACATTGACCGTGTCGTCGATCTTGTCGGCGGAGACCAGCGTGCCGTCGGTGCGGTCGAGCGTGTAGACGATCCCGTTGCGGTCGGGATGGGTTAGCAGCTTGCGCAGCTTGCCGTCCTTGTCCTTCTGCTCGCTGAGCATCATGAAATTGATGCCGGCATAATCCCACTCGTCATGCGGAGTCTTCTGATAGCCGAATTTCGCCTCGCCGGTGTTGAGATCGCGACCCCAGATCGTCATGGTCCATTTGTTGTCGCCGGGGCGCATGGTCTCGTTCCACGGCGCCGGATTGCCGCTGCCGTAATAGACGAGGTTCGTGCCGGGGTCGCATGCGAACCAGCCCCAGTTGGTGCCGCCGCCGATCTTCCAGGCGTCGCCTTCCCAGGTCGCCGTTCCGAGGCCCTTCTGGCCGTAATGCGGATTGGCCTTGTTGAAATCGTCGCCGATCAGCACGTCTGAATCCGGACCGGTCGCATAGGCGCGCCACTTCTGCTCGCCCGTGCGCACGTCATAGGCGGTCATATAACCGCGCACGCCAAGCTCAGCGCCAGAGCTGCCGATGAGCACAATGTCCTTATAGACATGCGGCGCGACGGTCAGCGTCGAGCCGACCTTGAAATCCGAGTTTTCGATTTTCCAATATTCTTCGCCGGTGTCGGCGTTTAGCGCGACGACATGGCCGTCAAGCAGCGTCTTGACGACGAGCGAGGGCGTCTTTCCGTCGCTCGGCCAGTAAGCGAGACCGCGATTGACGATGTCGCAGCAGGCGACGGCGCGCGCCGCGGCGTTCTGCTTGGGCTTGTGCTGCCAAAGAATGCGAGTCGGATCGTCGAGGTTGAGCGCAAACGTATTATTGGGGAAGGACGTGTGAACATACATTTTGCCGTCGATGACGATCGGCGAACCTTCGTGGCCGCTCAACAGACCGGTCGAGAACGACCAGGCGACCTTCAGATTCTTCACATTGGCGGCGTTGACCTGATTCAGCGTGCTGTAATGGTTGGCGCTGTAGTTCTTGCCCTGCATCGCCCAGTTGTCTTCGCTTTTCGTCAGAGCCTCGAGTTTGTCGTCAGCGACCGCGGCGGACATCGTCACGACCGGCGCGGCGAGCAGCACGGACAACAGGGACACGGAATTCAGCAGTTTCCTCATGGACGAGTCCTCCTGCAACGTCGCCCGGACGCCTTGATGGCTTCTTTGGCGGCGACATCGCCTCGCAGATAGACGACTAGAAATGCAGCCGTCTTGTTTCATTGAAGGTCGCCTACTCCCGCTGCGCGTGGGCGCAAATTCGAGAGACGATCCGGGGGCATATAAATTTAAGCGCGAAGCCGAGTCTCCACGATTTATCGGTAATGTGTCTCGGGAAAGATCGGCATCTTCGGTCCCGATGCTTCCCGGCGACGTGAACGCTTGACGCAAACTCGCCGGCGGATTTTGTAGAAGACGATCCTCCACGCCGCCTAGAGATCAAATGTTGGAAGCTTTTGTGCGAAGTGACCCGTCCGCGTCTCCCCGTTACACGTCATTTCCTCTCGGCCTGCAGTCGTCAGCCGTCCGGCGCGCGCTCGTGCCGGTCTTGTTGACGCTTATCGGCGCGGCGCTCGCGCATATTGGCGCGCAAAGAGCTCGTGCGGCGCTTTACCTCGACGACAGGCGAAGGGCGTTGACCGAAGCGGACATGGATCGCTTCGCCGGCACCGGCGTGCTCATGTGCTACTCGGATTTTGGAACGCTGGAGCGCGCGGCCGCCGCCTGGCTTATCGCATCACATGATCTCGTCGTGATGAATGCGCATAATTTCGTCGATCGGCGCCTCGTCCCGACGCATCCGGTAACGAATTGCTTCTTCAGGATCGCTGGCGGCGATTATTATTTCGACGAGGACAGCCTGCGCATCGGTGCTTCGATCGAATCAAAAGGGCTGCATATCACTGACGATTGGGCGCTGCTGCGTCTGTTGCAGCCCACCCCCGAAAACGTGAAACCCCAGCCGGCGCCTGACGCGAGCGACATCGCCACCGGCGCGCGCTTCAAGGTGGCGATGGTCTCGCCGGCTGGACATGCCAATACGCGCCTCGCCGCAACTATCGAATCATGCGACGTCTATCGCATCGACGAACCGTCTGAAGGTCGCATTCGCCGCGCACGTCACGACTGCAACGACGGCTATGGCGGGTCAGGTTCGGGACTCTTTACCGAAGACGGTCGATTGATCGCCATGCATAGCGCTTCGCTCGACATGAATCAGAAGCGACCTTTCGACATCGAGACGCATTACGGTTCAGCGATGCTGTTCGAAGGCGAACTCGCCAAGGCGATCCGAGACGCGGCGTCGAAATCGCGTTAGCTCATTCCTTCGGCGGAATGGTCCGTATCCAGCCGACGAGCGCATCGGGATCGTCGGTCGACATTTTCGAAAAATGCGCTCTGGCAAGCGTCGACATCGGCGGCCTGAGCGGCGATCCATCGCGCGAAATTCCTTGTGTGATTGCGCGTTTCAGTTCGTCATCCGACCACGCGCCGACGCCCTTTACCGGATGTGACGTGATGTTGGAGGCGACGGCGACGCCAGCGGCGTTGCGAAAGATTTTGCCGCCCGCACCGAGACGATCGCGGTAATCGGGCGCGCCGTCGATCTCAGCGCTGTGGCACAACAGGCAGCGGGCGAGCGACGCGACATAAAGGCCGCGCGCGCCTTTGTCAGCGAGCGACCCTTCATTGAAGGTCGCCGTCGCTCCTGGCATCATATGTGGCGCCCATTCGCCGCTGCGTTGCTGGAGCGACTGGAGCGGCGCGCGGATCGGCGCCGCTGAGCTCAAATAGGCGATGATGGCGTCGAGATCGCGCGCCGTCAGCGGCTTGTATGAATCCGACGGCATCACGGGCGCGAGGCGATGATTTCGTCCGGCGCCGTCGACGATCGCCGCGCGCAACTCTTCATCAGTCCATGCGCCGACGCCCGTTTCAGCGTCCGGCGAGATATTTGGTCCGCGCACGACGTAAGTCTTGTCGGAAAATGTCTGCGCGCCGCCGGAAAAACGCTTGGAGAAATCATAGCCGGCGGCGCCGCGCGGCGTATGGCAATTGTCGCAAGCAGTCAGCGCTTCAACAAGATAACGGCCGCGCTCGATATCGCCGGCGCAGGCGGCGGGTCCGATCGGCCAGAACGCCAGCAGAGCGACTGACAACGAACGAATCGACCAAGGGCGCGTGAAGTTCATGGCGAAGACGCGGGTTGGAGGGATGGGCGCTCTTAATCCGGCTCTCTCATCGCGTCTTGACGAAATATTCTCTCGAAGATCAGGAAGGATCGGCAATTGGCGCGGCAGGCGTCAGCGACCGAGCGAGAGGTTGGAGCCATCGAGCACGGCGTAGTCGAAGCGGGCGCCGGTGACGATAGCGCCGGTGAATGTCGTACCGGAGAGAACCGCATGGGTGAGATTAGCGCGTGTAAGGTCAGCGCCGTCAAAATTAGCCTCCGGCAATTCGGCGCGCACAGGAACCATGCCTTGATTGGCGGGGTCGGCTCCGAGATCAGCGCCGATCAGCTTCGCGTTGCGGAAATTGACGCCCCTTCCGCCGCCGATGATCCGTGAATCGGAGAGATCGGCGCCGGTGAAATTCGCGCCGTCAAGAAGCGCGGCATAGAGCGTGGCGGCTTTCATCGAGGCGCCCGAGAAGTCTGCGTTCTGCAAATCAGCGCGCGTGAAATTCGCCCCGGAGAGATCGGATTTTGCAAGCTTCGCGCCCGCGAGAATCGCCGAGAAAAAATCCGCGCCATGCAAGTCGAGGCCCGAAAGATCAAGGCCAGAGAGATCCAGATTAGCCAGATCGATCGGCGCGCCGTGCGCTTCAGCCAGCGTCTTTTCGATCCACGCGCGCGACAGTTCGGCGGCGACCGCCGGCGCGACGGCAGCGACGAAAAGAATTACGCTTGCGAAACGAGCGTGGTGGCGACTGATCCGCGCACGATTCAATAATTTCATCAGTCGAACTCCGATCGCGTATCAGCGCTTGAAACCTATGTTCAACAGAATAAAGGACGCAACAGGACAATCTCCAGAGTGAAGCAGGAAAGATCGGCAACCGACGACGAGCGCGATGCGCAGTCGTGGATCGTCGCGGAGTTTCTCGATAATATGTTGCAATGAAACTCGTGCAGATTGCGCCCTTCGGCCTCGTCTTCTCGTTCTCGCTATTTGCCGGCGCGGCTTCGACTGCGACAGCCGCCAATGGCGAACTTCCAAAACGCCAGCCCGGTCTATGGCGCATTACGACGATCTCGCCCGAGATTGGCATGCAGACGAACAACGTCTGCATTGAAGACGGCGACAGTATCATTGGCGCCCAGGATGAAAATTGCGCCAAGCCTTCAGTCACACGCGCGAAAGATCAGACCGTCGTGACGTTCGACTGTGGTCAGAAGGACTCGCGTGAAGCCACCAGCCTGCTGTTCACCGGCGATTTCCGGAGCTGGTATCGCGCGCAGGCGAGAATGACGGCGAAGGGCGCGCGCGTCGGCTTCACGATCGACGCAAAATTTCTGTCCGAACGCTGCACGAATTAGATGCGTTGCAGATACGGCGACGCGCTTTCGTTCTCATGCTATCATGAGCCGCGAGCCTTTTCCCTAGCTCACCGACGGGCGACATTGGCGGGAAGCACCACAACTCGGGCTCCAATGGCCGCCTTTTGATAAAGATCCATGGCGTCCTGATTGACCATCCGGATACAGCCTGACGATTGGCTTTTTCCGATCGTCCACGGCTCATTGGTGCCGTGGATTCGAAAGAGCGTATCTTTATCGCCTTGCCAGAGATACATGGCGCGGGCGCCGAGCGGATTGCCAGGACCGCCATGCATCCCGAGCCCGCTTTGCAGCTCGACCAGCTGCTTCTTGAGGTCCGGCCGGCGCTCGATCATTTCCTTGGGAGGATACCAGTCGGGCCATTCCTGCTTGCTCTTGATCGTCGCTTCGCCTGTCCAGGCAAATCCTTCGCGCCCGACTCCGATGCCGTAACGCGTCGCGCGGCCGCCCGCCTCGACATAATAAAGATAATGCTTGGCCGGATCGACGACGATCGTTCCGGGCGCTTCCTTGGTCGAATAGGCGACGCTCTTGCGATGGAACGCTGAATCGACCTGGCCGGGTTTGACTGCGGGAACAATAAAGCCCGCGTCTTTCAGCTGGCCGTAGTAATCGCCTCCTTGATCGGCGATCGCGCCCGCCGGCACCGCCTGCTCGACCTGACCGTCCGGCGACGGCTGCGGCGCGACGGCGGCAGTGATCGTCGGCGACGTCTGCGTGCTGACGCATCCGGCAAGGCATGCGCCCACCGTTGCCAAGACCGCGATCACGAGGACATGACGGTTGATGTGTGACATAGGCGATGACCGTCCACGAGCAGAGGCGCCGACTATAGCCAAATCTCCGCCGGGAACCAATTCATCCCGGTCAAGCAAAGATTTTCGCGGATCCCCCCGTCGCGAAATTTTTGCTGGCGCCAGCCGCCTCTCGCCTTGCCCGCCAATTATTGACGCACAGCGTCTCTCACCGAGGCGCCGATCTACATCGAGAGGTAGCGTTCAATCATGGTCCGTTCCGCAATATAACTTCAAACGTGGGCAACGCGTTCTATAATATTTGGACCGATCATCACTTTTTGCTTCGAGACGCAACTCACGACATCAATGGCCGATTTCTTTTTCTTGACGCTGTGACTTTGAGGCCACAGCTCCCATTCGCCTGTCCGGCCTCCAAGCTCTCGTCAAAGTCCGCCGCCGCGCCGCTTTCGCTTCGTCTCGCAGTCACAAGCGGAGCCGCGGGCAGAGCCCCAGATTTTTGCATTGCGCCACAAATGTGGCTGCGGCGCAGCTCTTGGTTTCTGGGAACAACAAACCAGAAAAGATACAGTCATACTGCGCTGCAGCGCAGCCGCTATCTTAGTCAAGAAATGAGCAATCGGCATTTGGCTGGGCATTTGGCTGGGAAGGAGGCCGGACAATGAAGACGGTGTTGATCATTGCCTATCTGCTGGGTGGTCAGGTCATCGACACGGAAACGCTTGATGCGACCGACATGGACGCATGCAAGTTGACTAAGCAAATGGCGCTTGGAGAAAATACGCCCGTCACGACGCGATACGGCGCGAATGTAAAAATTTCGGCGGAGTGCAAGCAATCGCGGGTTTAGCCGAGCTAACCGCCGTTAGCTCGAGGCTGCAAACTTCATCGAAGGATTTCGGCTGCCCTGTCCGTCCACGCCAAGCATAGTTGCGTGGAGCCGCCGCCGCTCAACCCATTGAGCGGCCGTGGATACAAGCCCTCACGCGCGCGGCGAGACGCCGGTCGGGCGACACACTGCGCCCAGACTCTCACCAGAAACATCTGTCGATGCTCTCATCCGACGCGGCAAGATCGCGTCGGCGCGTCGAACGAGCCTACCCGAAGTCTCCTGCGGCACATATATTTCGTCAAGCAACTCGAGCGGCTCGGCCGCTTCGAGGGCCATCTTGACGCGGTAGAACCTGAGGCGCTGGAGGATTGGACGAGTTATTGGCTCGTCGATCAGCCTTTTCCTGGGCCGGACAGGATAGCGATGACATGAAAAAACTTCCGAGCATACAAATTCCAGAAATATCGTTTCACGATATTTGGGATATAGCGCTACTCAAAATATACGCCGGCTCAACGCTTGACGGAGTTGCACAGTGAATAGTGTCGTCGTTATCGCCTTGAGACGTCCATATACGTTCGTGGTTCTTTCGATCTTAATTCTTCTTTTCGGGATAATGGCGATATTTAAGACTCCAACAGACGTCTTCCCGAATATCAAGATTCCTGTCGTGGCCGTTGTTTGGTCCTATGCGGGACTCCTCCCAAAGGAGGTGTCGGGTCGTATCACTTACTACTATGAGCGGGCCCTCACCACGAATGTGGAAGGCATCGAACATATCGAAAGCCAGTCCTATTACGGCAGCAGCATTACGAGGATTTTTCTCCAGCCGGGCATCGATCTAGCGGCCGCAGAAGCCGATATCGACTCGATTTCCCAGACGGTGACAAAGGCGCTGCCGCCGGACATTTCGCCTCCGATGGTGATGAGACTGGAAGCATCGTCGGTTCCGGTCGCGATGGTAAAGGTCACCGCCGAAAATCTCACGCCGGCCGATCTATACAATTTGGCAAAAAACAGAATTAGGCCGTTCCTGGTTATGATCCCGGGCGCGATCCTGCCGCATCCTTACGGCGGCCAGGATAAGCAGCTGCTGGTGTCTCTCGATCAGCAAAAGCTCCTTTCGCGGCATTTGACCGCGACGGACGTGCATGCCGCTTTCGGCAGGCAAAGCATCGTGCTGCCGGCGGGCGACATCAAGCTCCATGCGACCGACTGGCTGGTGCAGACCAATGCAACGCCGATTGAAGTGGAGGATTTCAACAACATCCCTATTAAACGCGTCGGAAACGCCACAGTCTACATGCGCGACGTAGCGGACATCCGCTTGGGCGGGCCACCGCAAATCAACGCGGTTTTGGTGGACGGCAAACAGTCTGTGTTGATCGTCGTCATGAAGAGCGGCGAGGCTTCGACGCTTGACGTCGTCGATGGGATTAGGAAGGCGATCCCGCGCATCGAGGAAATCGTGCCCCCTGGCGTCAAGGTCGAAATGCTTAACGACGCCTCGGTATTCGTCAAGGATTCCATCATGGATGTCTTGCACGAGATGGCGCTCGCCTCTGCGCTTACCGGTCTGGTCGTCTTGTTGTTTCTCGGATCCTGGCGCGCCACGGTCATCATCGCAACCTCGATCCCTCTCTCTATTTTGAGCGCACTCATCGGTCTTCATGCGATGGGTCAGACGATCAACGTTATGACTCTCGGCGGATTGGCGCTCGCCGTCGGAATTTTGGTCGACGACGCCACAGTGATGATCGAGAACATTGACACGCATATCGAGATGGGGAAGCCGCTGGAAACCGCGATCATCGACGCGGCTAATCAGATCGTGATCCCCACCTTCGTGTCGACAGCCTGCATCGTCATCGTCTGGTTCCCATTGTTTGAACTGTCCGGCGTATCTGGGTGGTTGTTCACGCCAATGGCTGAAGCGGTGATGTTCGCAATGATCGCCTCCTTCATTCTGTCGCGCACCTTGGTGCCGACGATGGCGAAGTATCTTCTTGTCGACCATGGCGCCCCGCACGGCGTCGAAGCTGGCCATGAGGATAAGGACGAACTCCTTGCGGCTCTTGCCGGTCGACGAAAATTCCCGACAGCGGCGGAGATCGAAGCTCTCGCGAACAGGGATGCGGAACTCAGCGCTTTGGCGGGAGACGGGGGATTATCGCATTTCGCGGTGCCGCTCCCTGAGGTGGATCAGCGTCTGCACGAGCGCAAGGGATTCCTGGGGCGAATTCAGGAAGGCTTCGAACGCGGATTCCAAAGGATGCGCGAGCGCTATTCCGAGCTTCTCCGTAGAACGCTCCATAATCGCCGACGGTTCGTCACAATATTTCTCGCTGCCGCAGTGGGTTCGACTGTTTTGTTCTTCACCAATGGCCAAGAGTTTTTTCCAGAAATCAAATCCGGAACGCTCCAGATGCATGTGCGTCTGCCTCTCGGAACGCGCATCGAGGTAACGGCGCGCAATGCGTCACTGATTGCGGAGGACATCGACCGGCTGCTGCCGGACCAGATCGAGGGTATCGTCAGCAACTGCGGCCTTCCGGTAGGTCCGCATAATCTGGCGTTTATTCCAACGCCGACGATCGGCCCTCAGGACTGCGATATGACGATCAGCCTGAAGAACGAGGTCTCGCCCGTATGGGATTTCCGCAAGATTCTACGGCAAGGGCTAAAAGAACGCTACCCGGGGACAGAATTTACGTTCCAGCCTGCGGATCTGACGGCAAAAATTCTGAATTTCGGATCGCCTTCTCCCATCAACGTGGAGATCAATGGCGGCGACGCCATGCAGGATTATGAGTTCGCTCGAAAGCTGGCGAGCAAGATCCGCAAGATCAATGGGGCGGTCGACGTCGTGATCCAGCAAACCATGCGAACGCCAACGCTGCTCGTAGAGGGCAACAGAAGTCTCGGGCTTGGCATTCACCTGACCGAAAAGGACATTGCTGACAATCTGCTAATGACTCTCTCGGGCAGCCAACAAGTCGACCAAGTGTATTGGCTGGATCAAAAAACTGGCAATTCATATCAAATCAATGTCTATACGCCGCAATACCAGATGACGAAAATCCAAAATTTGATGACGATTCCGGTCGACAAGGGAGATCTCGATCCCTCCGGAAAAGAAGTGCAACTGCTTGGAAGCGCCGCCTCCTTGTCCGTGAAAGGGACGCCGGGCGTCGTCTCGCACTCCAATATCATGCCGCTCTTCAACATTTACGTGTCTGCCGAAACCCGCGACCTGGGAGGCGTGCTTTCCGATGTGAGGAAGGTCTCGGAAGAAATGGAAAAGGAACTGCCTCGAGGGGCAGCGCTTGAGATACGTGGACAAGCGGAAACGATGCACTCCGCCTACATCGAGCTGATCGGAGGCCTCCTCGCGTCGATCATATTGATATATCTGCTAATTGTCGTCAATTTCCAGTCGTGGCTCGACCCTTTCATCATTATCACCGCTCTGCCGGGCGCGCTCGCCGGAATTGCTTGGTCGTTGTTTTTGACGCATACGAATATTTCGGTTCCGGCGCTGACGGGGGCCATCATGTGCATGGGGACGGCGACGGCGAATTCGATTCTTGTGGTGTCCTACGCCCGCGAACGACTCGAAATGCATGGCGACGCCCTGGTTGCGGCATTGGAGGCCGGATATGCCCGCATTCGTCCTGTCATCATGACGGCTTCAGCGATGATTATCGGCATGTTGCCGATGTCGATGGCCAACTCACAAAACGCGCCGCTCGGGCGCGCTGTAATTGGCGGCCTCACCGTCGCGACCTTCGCGACGTTGTTCTTCGTCCCTTGCGTTTACGCGATGGTGTATCACCGCAAATCCAACAAGCCCGAGAGCTTCTGATGAAAACGGATCTTCTGCGTGCCGCAAACGAAAAAATTAACGTGCGAGGAAGGCCGGCGGTATGGGCTGCGCTGTTGGCTTTTGCGCTCTTCGTCGCCTATGAATTTTACGCGCGTCATCACGCATCGAATCTCCTGCAGCAGGAGACGCTCGAAAACGCGATCCCGACGGTAGCGGTGGTGAACCCGCAGCCCGCGGCGCGAACCGATACGATCGTCCTTCCGGGAAACATCGAAGCTTGGTTCCAGGCGCCGATATACGCGCAGGTCTCAGGCTATGTGAAGATGTGGTACAAGGATTACGGAGCGAAGGTGAAAAAGGGCGACGTCCTCGCCGAAATCAATACGCCGACGCTCGACGCACAATATTCTCAGGCCAAGGCCGCATTGGAAGCGCAGCGCGCCCAGTATAATCTCGCCGTTGTTTCGGCGGAGCGCTGGGTGGCGTTGCGGAAGTCGCATGCGGTTTCCGAACAATCCATCTCCATCCAGCTGGCAAACGAGAAAAAGGCGAAGGCCGATCTCGAAGCCGCCGAGCACAATGTCAATAATTTTATCGCCCAGCTTCGTTTTAAGACCATCGTCGCGCCGTATGACGGGGTTGTCACCGCGCGCAACATCAATGTCGGCGACTATATCAACAAGGAAGGAAACATTAGCGATCGCAGCGCCGTGACAAATCTGTTTTCGGTCGCAGATATCCACAAAATGCGCCTCTTCATCTCCGTTCCGGAAGCGTTTGGCCAACTCCTGAAGCCCGGCCTAACGGCAAACGTCACCGTTCCCCAGTTCGCCAATCGCCAGTTCAAGGCTGAATTTCTTACGGTCGCCGGCGGCTTCGATCCGAATACGCGCACGGCGGTCACGGAGTTCACGATCGCCAACGAAGACAAGGCGCTCTGGCCGGGGTCCTACGCATCCGTGACGTTGACCTTTCAATTGCCCCCCGGCAACCTTACCATTCCATCGAGCGCTCTGGTCTTCCAAGAGCATGGGGCGCAGGCGGCGGTCGTTAGCGAAGACGACAAAGTTCATTTTAAACCGATCAAGATCATAAGGATCTTGGAAGGCAGGATTGAGATTTCTGCAGGCCTCTCAACAACGGACCGGTTGATCAGCAATCCCAGCGCTGCATTGCTCGAAGGCGATAAAGTGCGCGTCGTTCAACCCGCGGAAGGCTACGAGATCAAACCGGAAGATATCAACTGACGGCGTCGCCGCCGAGCCGCATAATGGCTGAAAAAAAGCATGCGCGCGGAAGCGAGAGAAACGGGCTAAGATTTCTGGGGCCTTGGCTACGGACTTTCGTATGTTGAGAGACTTAGGGGTCTCAAACGAGGGACTAAATGCGTCGTAGATCGAGAAAAGAATTCTGGCGCTTTGTTTCGCTTGGTTCTGCTTCGATACTTTCCGGCTGTAACGCCTTGAACGCCTTGCCCGGCGTTGACCTGGCTCCGCCATACGAGCCGCCGGAACTGATCGTGCCTGCGTCCTGGCGCGGCTCCAGTCCGTTTGTCATAGCCTGCCCGTCGGATGCGGAGATACGCCCGGATTGGTGGAAGCTGTTTCGCGAACCGGCTCTGGACAACCTGGAAATGCAGGCAATGGCCGCCAATCCAGACTTGCAGGCGGCGGCCGAACGCTTCGTGCAAGCGCGCGACATCATGATGAAGGCGCAGTCGCGATTCTTTCCGCAGCTCGGGCTCGGATATGGCGCCTCCGATAACAAACAGTCGGTAAATGCGCTGTTTCGCGCCCCCGACTCGCCGATCTACGACACCTCGGTTTCGGATTTGGGAATCGCCTCCTGGGAGCCAGACTTTTGGTACGCCATTCGAAACGAAACTCGGGCCCAGATTTATCACGCGGAGCGACGCGCTGCAGAATTTGCTCTTGCGCGCTTGAGCCTCCAGGCGGAAATCGCGACTGATTATTTTACGTTGCGCGGCTATGACGCGCAGATCATGACCTATAAGCAGTCGATCGAATATTATAAAAAGTCGCTCGCGATCGTGAACGAACAGTTTATGGGCAAGATCGCATCAGAGCTAGATGTGGCGCGCGCCAAGGCGCTGCTGACCGGCACTGAAGCGAAGCTCCTCGAAATGCAAGGCGAGCGCGATGTCGTGGAGCATGCGCTCGCCATCCTTGTGAACACGGCGCCAGCAAGTTTCAAAGTCGCGGCCTCCAGCAACTTTAAGGTCACGCCTTTGAAAATCCCGCGGTCGATTCCGTCGACGCTGCTCGAGCGACGGCCCGATATCGCCGCAGCGGAGCGTGAAATGGCTCAATCGAATCGGGAAATTGGCGTCGCCCGCGCCGCGTTTTTCCCAAAGGTTAAATTCAAGCTGGATGGAGGCTTCGAGGATCACGCTATGAACCTTGTCAAGCTGTCGAACAGCTTTTGGTCCTATGGGTCGATGATCTCTCTTCCCGTTTTCGAAGGCGGGCTGCGCCGTGCGCAATTGCAGCAGTCTTGGTCCGTTTATCGCGAGAAGGAGGACCGATACCGCTCGACAGTGCTGAACGCCTTCAGAGAAGTCGAGAACGGCTTAAGTTTGACCAAGCGTTTGAGCGCCGCGGCAAAGAAGCTCGACGAAACAGTGGCCGCGAATCTCCTGACTCAAAATCTCACGATGGATCTCTATCGCGGCGGGCTGGGCACCAGCCTTGAACTCATCTACGCGCAGGTTGCGACGATCACGGCGCGCATCGACGCCATCAAAGTGAAGACGCGCCTGATTACGTCAACTGTCGGACTCGTTCGCGCCTTGGGCGGTGGATGGAATCGCGGGGAACTGCCGGTGGACAACGAAATCGAACCATTCGGCCCGCTTCAATATCAATATCTCTCCACGCCCCTGCCCGCGGGCGGGATCGCCGTTCCACCCCAGAACTTCCCTGAAGACAATAATCTCACCCAATCGCCGGCCTATCAACGGTCGCCGGTGGTGCGGGACGGGACGTCGTAACATTTCGCGCCATTTTGGTCATCCTGCGCGCGTCGTCGACGAATGAGGAAAGGTGGGAACTGGAATTTACGTTCCCGCCGGTTTTCAGAACCATGGGCGAAACTCGCCAACAAGCGGTTCGCAGGGAGCGCGATTCGCGCGGACCATCGCCCCCTGCCGAACAGTCAGAATGACCAAGCAAGCAATCGAATTTCGACCCGCTCAATCAATTGGCGGCGGCGGCATCATCATTGCTCGGCAGCACATCGCGCAGGCGCTTGCCCTCAACCCATTCGAACGCCGCCGACGCATCAGCGCATTGGATATCCTGCTCGGCGATCAGCTTATCGCACAGCATGACACAGATCGCGTCGATCGGAGCGCTCGTGTCGTTTTCCTCGGTCATTCGATCAATGGATATCTCGCCCATCTCCTCGCCATCGACGAGATGGATGATAAACACCTCTTCATGACCTGCAGCGCCGTGGGCGTTCACTCTGAAGGTTTCTCCCTTGTATAAAAATTCGCGTATCATTTCCTACCCCGCTTCTTGATGTTGTTTGGCCATTCTGGCGGACGGCGCGACCCTATCGTTCGCCATTGCTCGGTCAATAGCGCCAAGCGTCGCAGTTTTGCAAAAAAAATGCATTGGGCCAATCGGGCGCCGTTATTGCTTCTTGAGCGGACCAAGCGCGGATCGAATTGGCAAGGTTTGTCAAGTTTCGAACAATTGAGCTGGAAGGAATGGCCATGCCGATGTCTGCGGAGAATATCGAAAGCCTGATCAAAGCGGCGCTGCCGGATGCGGTGGTGGAATTGACGGCGCTCGCCGATGACAATGATCACTGGTCAGCGACTGTCACCTCGTCAGCGTTCAAAGGACTGAGCCGGGTGCGTCAGCATCAGCTGGTCAATGCCGCCCTCGCCGGCAAACTTGGCGGCGAGCTGCATGCGTTGGCGCTGACCACGCAAGCGCCATAGTCACACGAAACGGAATTCATGCGGGAGCAAAAAATGTCCGACACAATTGACCGGATCAAAGAAGTGGTCGCGAGCGCAGATATCGTATTGTTCATGAAAGGGACGCCCCAGGCGCCTCAATGCGGCTTCTCGATGCAGGTCGTCCAAATACTCAATCAGATCGGCGCTTCCTACAACGCGGTGAATGTTCTGGCGGATGGAGAAATTCGCGAAGGCATCAAAGCCTTTTCGAATTGGCCGACAATCCCACAACTTTACGTCAAAGGCGAATTTGTCGGGGGCTGCGACATCACGCGCGAGATGTTTACGACCGGAGAATTGGGGGCGCTCCTCGACAAGGAGAACATTCCTCACAAGCAAAGCGCAAAGGCGTAAACGGCCGAGACGCGGCGCGCCCTGTCGGGCGCGCCATCAGCGATAACTCCATCCAAATTCAGGACTGTGAATCAAAGTCGAGCGCTACGCCTGCCGCCTCCGCGGTATGGCCGGCGTCGAGCAGCTCCGCAAGTCGGTCGATGCGGATGAGCGCCAAGCCATCGGCGCCGGCGCGAGAGCCCGTCACGCCGATATCTACGCCGCCAATAAAAACGGGCGATCCTTGCGCGGGCGCTTCGCTTCTCGATGTGAAACGCGAAACCCGTTTTCTCACCGTCGTACGGTGCTGCATGCGCGATACGACCTCTTGGCCGACATAGCAGCCCTTCTTGAAGTCCAGACCAGAGAGACGGTCCATGTTCGCTTCGTGAGGGAACACCCCGCCGTAATCGAAGTCGACATGCCCATCGGGAATGCCGGCGGCAATTCTCCTCGCCTCATAGATCGCGCGGTCGCCGCGAGCGCCTGCAGCGCCTTTGCGCATAATGGCGCGCCACCCCAATTCGGGCGAACGCGGGTCCGGAGCCGCTGCGACAACGCCTTCCTCAGGCGGCGCGCTATCGAGATAAGCGACAACTTCGTGAGCGGCGCTCAAATCGGCGAAGGCGACTTTCGATCGCAGCCGATAACGCTCGAATCGTCGAAGGAGCTCGTCCGTCAGCGAAAGCGGACAATCGAGCAGCAAGCGATCGCCCGCCGCGCCCTGCTCCCTAAAGACGAGGAAGTCAGAGATAATCTTGCCCTGAGGGGTCAAGAGCGCGGCGAAGCGCGTCTCCCCCTTGGCGAGAGAGCGAATGTCGTTGGTGACGAGATTGTGCAGGAATTCGGTCGCATCCGCGCCCGTTATCTCGATCAGCCCGCGATCGGAAAGAAGAATGCCGTCGGCCATCTGCCTTCTTTAATCTGGATGGAGCGGCGTGACGCCGCCCGCGTCGTGGACATTCATTCCATGGGCGGACCCATGTCGTCGTCCTTCTTTTTCTTTTTCTTATCGGTCTTGGCCTGCGCGTAAGCGCCAGCGTTCTTCAACGCGACTGGCGGCTGACCTTCGACGAACTGCGAAATCCAGAAGAACGTGCGTTCGCTGGCCCGCTCGGCGGCTTCCGCGTCGAAATTCTCGGCGGTGGTGAAGTTGAAGCCATCCTTCACCTTGGGATAGGAATAGGCGCTGACATCTGGCCGCGTCGCGCGAAACTGCGTCATTCCTTCCAGAGGCGTCGAGGGATCTTCTTCCGGAAAATGCAGCAGCGTCGGAATTTTTCGCTTCTCCGAATGTTCGTCCGTCAGGCCAGCCGCATAATAGCCGATGGCGCAGGCGACATCCTGCAACCTGTTCGCGGAAATATAAGCGACATATCCGCCCCAGCTATACCCGACGAGCGCGACTTTGCCCGTGTTCTTGACCGAGTCCACCGCCGCCTGGACATCCAGCAACGCGGCTTCGAGCGGGACCGATTTTGCGAGCTCGGCACCTTCGGCGGCGTCTGCGGCTTCGGCCTTTTGCGCTCGCTGAAAAAGCGACGGCGCGATCGCGACATAGCCCTTCGCGGCAAAAGCGTCCGCCTCCTTACGAAGGTGCTCGCTCACCCCAAAATAATCCTGGAGCACGACGACGGCGCCTTTCGGCGTCTCGGCCGGATCGGCCCGGTAGGCTGGGAAGGAGTGTCCGTCTTGAGAGGTAAGTTCAATCATGATGACAGCCTCGCATCTTCAACATGGCGATGCCTTCCGTGAAAGAGCTGGTCAGCAGTCGTCCCTTATGACGCTGCCTTGCGAATTCCATGCCTTTGACAATCGTCAAGGCCGCTGCCGCGATCCTTAAAGGAAGCCGAGCTCCAATTTGGCTTCTTCAGACATCATGTCCTGATTCCACGGCGGGTCGAACACGAGATTGACCTTGGAGCTCTCGACGCCCTCGACCCCATCGATGGCCCGTTTCGCCATGTTCATCATCTCGCCGGCGACCGGACAGCCCGGCGCGGTCAATGTCATGTCAACATCGACATGGCGCCGATCGACAATGTCGACTCTATACACCAGACCGAGGTCATAAATGTTCACCGGTATCTCCGGATCGAACACGGTTCGTAGCGCGGCGACGGTCGCTTCGTAGAGCTCTTTCGCCTCTGGCCGGCGCCTTGAGCCTGCTTCGCCGCCACCGGCGGTCTCAACGGCAAGGCGCGGTGCGATTTGTGTGTCCACTGCTTTCTTCCGTCTCTTGGCGAGCGCATGCTCGGTTCTGGACGTTTACAAAGATGAACCGTGCGCCCGCATGGAATGCCATCGCGCCAACATGCCGGCGCTTCATTTCTCTTCGTTCAAGCAAAGCGCGCGCCAATTGAAAAGGCTTGGACTGGAACTTGCTTCGATTCGCGCGACCGCCTCAACGGATTTGTCAGAAAAATTGCGCGTCTGAGCGCGAGGCGCGTCGCTAAGAGGTGAATGTGCAATGTCGGAAGAAGCGGATGATGAATTCGAGATTCCTCAACTTTACAAACGTCACGTTTTCGCCTGTTTCACGCAAAGACCGCCAACTCATCCGCGCGGCAGCTGCGGCGCAAACGGCGCTCAGCCGCTGTGGGATCGTCTGGGCAAACGCGTCGAAGCCGAGGGCGGCGGCGAAATCGGATTCACCGCAGCCGGTTGCATGGGATTTTGTTCCGCGGGGCCATTAATGGTGGTTTATCCGGAAGGCATTTGGTATCGGCCGACGACCCCTGAGGATGTCGATGAAATCTTCACTTCGCATCTCAAGGAAGGCCGACGCGTCGACCGTCTGGTCATGATCCTGACGCGCTGACGGCGGACGGCGCGGGCCTTTACGAAAGCGCGCGCGCCGCCTCCCGGGCGACATGCGCCTCGGCCCGGATGCGTGACACCATTGAACGGAACCCGTTCGAGCGCTGCGGCGTCAAATGCTCTTTCAGCCCCAGACGTTCGAAAAGCGCCATGGGGTCGGTTTCCAATATGTCCGATGCGCTTCTTCCCGAGCAGAGCGCGATCAGGATCGCCACCAGCCCGCGCACGATATGCGCGTCGCTGTCGCCGAGAATGGTCAGCGTCGGCTCCGCCGCGCCGCCATATTCGGTGGTCATTGAAAGCCAGACTTGGCTCGCGCAGCCGGTGACTTTGGTGTCGTCAGTCTTGAGCGACTCCTCAAGCGCCGGCAAGGCGCGCCCCAATTCGATCACATAGCGGTAGCGGTCCTCCCAATCATCGAGGAGCGCAAAATTTTCGATGATGTCGTCGATCTTCATCTTCTCTCCCGCCGTGCCTAGACGATCGGAGGCGCCGCGTCAGCAGCATCGCAGCTTGGGCGACGGCGCGCCTCGCGCAGCAAGGTTAGACATTCGATATTCGCGGCAAGATCACGCGCGGAGAATCCGTCCACCGTTTCCAGCGACGGATCGGCGCCGGACTGCAGCAATATAGCCACCGCATCCGCTTTGCCGGCGGAGGCGGCGTAGATCAACGCCGTCGCGCCGTCGGGATTACGGTGATCGACCGCGACCCCCGCGTCGATCAGCGCCTGCATCGTCTCGAGGCTCCCGTTGGCCGCCGCAAGCCAGAGCGCATTATTGCCATCGGCGTTTACTGCATGCAGATCGGCGCCTTGCGCGATCAACGCGCGCAACGCGTCGCATTGGCCCATCGCGCTCGCGGCAAGCAAAGGCGTCATCCTGCGCTCCTCTCTTCCGCGACAAACAGGTTAAAGCGCGCCCAGCTGAAACAGCGGCTTCGCGCCGCCGCGACCAAGCACCGTGTCGACCTTCTCGCGGACGGCCTCGATCTTGAGCGGCTTGACCAGCGCGCCATGCGCGCCGGCTTTCATGCCTTCGACGGCAAGCTTTTCGTCCGCCTGCTCGCACACGACGAGAATCCGCACATCCGAAAAATGCTCCGTAATTTCCCGGAGCAATTCCAAACCTCGGCTCTTGAGGAAACTTGCGCCAAGCAGAATGACGTCGGGCTTTAACCAATCAACGCCCTTCTCATAGGCTTCCTCAATTTGAGCGAGCTCATGAGTTTCGATCTCGTCATGAAGCATGAACTGCAACGCGGCGCGGGTGATTTCGTCTTCATCCACAACGAAAACGCGGCGCTGATCGACAGCCTTTGACGTCTCGACACCAATCTGCATGTAGCGCTCTCCTGGGATGTATTTATATAAGAATCGACAAGCAATCGGCGTTCCATATGTCCGTCAAGCCGCCCGTGAAACATTCCAGGCTGCGAAAAACATTGTCGTAAGATACGCAACAATTGTCTGGACGCATCCCCAATGAGGGCGGGTCAAGGCGCGAACAGTTGCGCCGAAAATTCACTGAGAGACAGACTTAATCTCGTAAATTCAATAATAAGTGAGCCTTTGTCGCTCCTGGCACACCGGTTGCTTCGACGCTCATGCGAGTGAGGGCTGAGCGCACGCCTACGCCACGCCGAGCGATGTGTTCCTTCCCGTAGCCCGCGACGAGTTTCCTAACATTCACGGAACGGCGCGCCGCCAGAACGGGCGCGAGTTGAAGTACACAGCAGGAGACGAAGATGTCACTACGGCAGATCGCGTTTTACGGGAAGGGGGGCATCGGCAAGTCGACGACGTCCCAGAATACATTGGCGGCGCTTGCGGAGATGGGTCACCGCATTCTGATTGT
>NZ_JBFWVN010000051.1:0-23624 GCF_050246715.1 Methylocystis sp. | reverse complement strand
TCCATCGCCGCCCGACATCGATAGTGTCCGCTTGTATTTGAAATGGACACGATCATCGCGCCACCGTCAGGCAGCTATCTCGAAAACCGGGATCAACACCAGGCGGCCCACGACGGAGGGATACGAAGGTGAAGCTCATTCTCGCAATGAATCCGAAGTGGCATGACTTATACGAGGACTTGCCGAACTGATCGGCTCGACGCTCAAGGCGCATCCTTTCCGCGTCATGCCCGCGCTTGTCGCGGGCATCCACGCGGCGCCGCTACCCAAGTCTTGCAGCATTCGCGCAGCCTCTCGGCGTGGATGGCCGGGACAAGCCCGGCCATGACGAATCGGCAATCCGTCATCACACCAACCTACTCTGCGCCTTCGCCGCGGCGATGAAACTCGCGAACAGCGGGTGCGGTTCAAACGGGCGCGATTTCAGTTCCGGGTGATATTGCACGCCGATGAACCAGGGGTGGTCGGGAATCTCCACCGTCTCGGGCAGAAGCCCATCCGGCGACGATCCGGCGAATAACAGCCCGCAATTCTCCAACCGGTCGCGATAGGCGAAATTCACCTCATAGCGATGGCGGTGGCGCTCGGAGATTTCGCTCGCGCCGTAAATCTGCGCAATCCGAGAGCCCGGTTTCAACAGCGCGGTATAGGCGCCAAGGCGCATGGTGCCGCCCATGTCGCCGCCCGCCGCGCGTTGCTCCAATTCATTGCCCTTGAGCCATTCGGTCATCAGCCCGACGACCGGCTCCTCGCAGGGGCCGAATTCGGTCGAATTCGCCTTCTCTATCCCAGCGAGCGCGCGGGCGGCTTCGATCACCGCCATCTGCATCCCGAAGCAGATGCCGAAATAAGGCACGCCGCGCTCGCGGGCGAAACGCGCCGCGAGAATCTTGCCCTCGGCGCCACGCTGGCCGAAGCCCCCCGGCACCAGAATGCCGTGCACATGTTCAAGATGCGCGGCCGGATCGGCGCTCTCGAAAATCTCCGATTCGATCCAGTCGAGATTGACCTTCACCCGGTTGGCGAGGCCGCCATGCGCCAAGGCCTCGATAAGGCTCTTATAGGCGTCCTTCATCTCGGTATATTTGCCGACCACCGCGATGGTGACTTCGCCCTCGGGATTATTGATGCGCTGCGTCACCGCGTTCCAGCGACTCATATCGGGCTTTGGCGCCGGCTCGATCCCGAAAGCGGCGAGCACCTGGGCGTCGAGCCCGGCGGCGTGATACGCGCGCGGCACGTCATAGACGTTGGAAGCGTCGCGCGCCTCGATCACCGCCTGTTCGCGCACATTGCAGAAGAGGCCGAGCTTGCGGCGCTCTTCGCGCGGAATTTCACGATCGGTGCGGCAGAGGAGAATATCGGGCTGAATGCCGATCGAGCGCAGTTCCTTCACCGAATGCTGGGTGGGCTTCGTCTTCAACTCGCCGGCGCTCGGGATGTAAGGCAGCAACGTCAGATGGATATAGATGCAGTGATGCGGCGGCAGATCGTTCTTGAGCTGGCGAATCGCCTCGAAGAACGGCAGGCCCTCGATGTCGCCGACCGTGCCGCCGATCTCGATCAGCGCGAAGTCGACAGTCTCATTGCCCTCCAGCACGAATTCCTTGATGGCGTTCGTGACATGGGGAATGACCTGGATGGTCGCGCCGAGATAGTCGCCGCGCCGCTCCTTATTGATGATGTCCTGATAGATGCGCCCCGTGGTGACATTGTCCTGCTTCGACGCCGGCCGGCCGGTGAAGCGCTCGTAATGTCCCAGATCCAGGTCGGTCTCGGCGCCGTCGTCGGTGACGAAGACCTCGCCGTGCTGATAGGGTGACATCGTGCCCGGATCGATATTGAGATAGGGGTCGAGCTTGCGGAGCCGAACCGTATAGCCGCGCGCCTGCAAAAGCGCGCCGAGCACCGCCGACGCCAAGCCCTTGCCAAGTGAGGAGACCACGCCGCCGGTGATGAAGATATACCGCGCCATGGGCTTTAACGCCTAACGCCTTTCAAGCGATTCTGGTAGCGAATTATTGGGCCGGGGGCCGTAACCCCCAGCCGAAATTTTGCGGTGCCGATTATTAACGCGCCTTACTGAGTTGGCGCTTTCCAGATCGTCGGCGGCGCGGGCTTGTTTTCAGGCTCGGCCGGCTTCGTCTCCGGCGCCGCCGGCTTGGCTTCGGGCGCCGCCGGTTTGACTTCCGATTCGGCGGGCTTCGCCTCCACAGGCTTTGACTCCGGCGCGCGCTCAGCCGGAGCGGCCGGCGCTTCGCTCTTCGGCGCTGGGGCCGTCACGTCGGGCTTAGGCGCCTCGGCCTTTGGCGCTTCTGCAGGCGCGGCGGCTTTCGGGGCTTCCACAGCCGGAGGCTGCTGCGCCGGCGCAGGGGCTTCCGCGGCCGGCGGGGTCGCGGCGGGCCCGCTCCGCTGCTGACGCTGCTGCTGAGCGCGCTGCAGCTGGTCGAAAATGCTCTCCTTGCCGGGCTCGGGCGCCTGTTCGGGCGCGCCCTGCTTGCCCTTGCCGTCCGTCTTGCCCTCGCCCTTGGGAAGCTCCTTGAGCTGGATCGTTCCCTGTTCGAGCGATTTCGTCCAGTCGTCGCCGCCTTCGCGGCGGCGCTCCCATGCCGGCAAGACGGTCAGCGCGATGCTGGTGATAAAGAAGATCGTCGCGAGAATGCCGGTGGCGCGGGTGAGCGCATTGGCCTGGCCGCGGCCGGTGAAGACGCCGCTGCCGCCCATGCCGAGCGCCCCGCCCTCCGACTTTTGATAAAGCACGAGAATGACGAGCGCCGTCACCACCATCAGGTGGATCGCGATAATGACCTGCTGCATGTGAACCCTTCCAGCCGCGCCGCAGCCGAGCCGGGCGCGCAATCAGTTGGCCGGCGTTCTACACCAAACCAAACCCCCAAGAAAAGGGCCGCCCCTGACGCGAGCGTTGCCAAATAGCGAAAAAAAGACAATTATTCCCTATACGCTAAGGATTTTTCAATGTGCATTTTTGTTGTTTCTGTCCTCCTTTCCATTGTCGCCATGGTTGCTCCCGCATACGCGTTCGGCGTTATCGACTGTCCGAAGCCGGTTGTGCAGACTGCGACCGACGTTTCGGCAAAAATCCAATCTGGCGTCAGACCCCTCGCTGGCGTATCGGCTCAAACATTTGACGCGAAAGCGGAAGTTGTCACGCGCGATCTCTTCCACGAATATTCCGATTCCGGGACGGTGGCTCTAGCCCATTCGACCATTAGTATTTTCTGCCAGATCATCGCCACGAGCTCTCTATCTGACGCAGAAAAACTGGATCACCTTTATCGTCTTGAGGAATGGATTACCCGCATCAGCGGACACTCGGCGCCAACGAGCACCTATTGGAAGGCAACCTGCGCTGCGAGTCCTTCTCAGGTGCTCAAACCAGTTCAGGCCGTCTTTAATGCTTGGGCTACACGCGATCTCGACAGGTACATGTCGCAGTGGGCGCCCGCCGCGATTCAACGGTCGAAATACTACGCTCGCGAATTATCTGAAATTGCGAGCAGGCGTAGTCACGACTTTGCAAAATATGCGGCCGTCTCTGTGATTTCGGTGAATCCGCGGATATTGTTCGTGGACGGCGCTAAGGCAAGAATCTCAAATACTTATAGCATGCGCTTCGTGCGTTATGACGGCCGCGTTATCAATGAAACTAACATTGATGAAAGCTACATACTGGAATGCTCGAAAGATGGTAACCGCTGGATGATTCGAGAAAATAACGACTATTCGCTGAAGGCCTATTGAGAATCAGGGTGTTCCGGAAAGGACTTGATCAATGCGCGCATTATCAAAGCTGTTAGCGCTGGGGATCGCCATGCAGGACTATGCCTGCGCAGAGCCTTTTCAATGTCCGGAGCCCATCAAGCAGCTCGATTCGACCTTACAAGGCTCCATTTCCGGCAAAGCGCAGGCGCTGCTAAAACTTGGCGACGTCAATTTTACCGGCGGCGTTCAGACCAGCGTTGTAAATCTCCTTGAGAAATACCCGAATGCCGATCGAATCGCGATAGCTCAGACCCTGCAAAGCATGACTTGCCAAGTTCTCCGCAATAGCGGTTCGCTGTCCGACTCCCAAAAACTGGATCGGATACTTGATCTTGCTAGAGCGCTCGAGCCCTACTTGAAGTAGACCTTCAAGGGAGCAAAAAAGCGTCGGACCGAGCGATCAAAGAGACGCCCGGTCCGCCGTGACGAAGAGAACGGTTTCAATACTTATTCCCGTCCTGGCCTTTCCAGCCGCCGCCTTCCTCGTCGAAGCGGGTCTCGTCCTTGAACTCGATGACCTTGCCCGGCTCGATATATTGCTTGTCCTTGATCATCTGATTCTGGATCGTGGTCGAATAATAGCTCGTGTTGTTCGAGCAGCCGGGCTTCGCCGCATCGCCCTCGGGCTTGCATTCGAGATTGGCGCCGTTCGGGAAGCGCACGCTCGCGGTGTAATAGAACTCATAGCCGGCATGGCCAGCGCCTTCCACGTCGAGCGGCCAGAATCGCGTGATCTCGAATTTTTCGATCACCGCATCCTTGTCGAATCTCTTCTTGATGAGATTTTCAAAGACCTTCTTCGCGTCCGCCGGCTTGGGCTCGCAATTGAAGAGGCAGAAGGCCTTGGCGGGCGTCGTGGCGGCGAAGGCGCCGAGCAGGCCAAGCGCCATGATGCGGATAATGGTTTTGTAGCTCTTCATCTTGCGTCTCCCAACTGCGCAGAGCTGCGCATCGCTTCCCGCTGACGTCGCTCGTTGTTTGACGCGTCTCGCGCGAAGCCCCTTTGCGTTTGACATTTTTCAAGCTGCACGGCTTAACCCGCTGCGGCAAGCCCGGCGCGGCGGGCGAATTGTCGCACGACCGGAAGAAATTTCGCGCGGTTGCGTCGCCTGGCGACGCGCTCTATTGACGGCGCGAGATTTACGCCGACGACGAGGCATTCATGGCGATATACAAGCTTCTGCTCCTGCCGGGCGACGGCATCGGTCCGGAAATTTCCGCAGAAGCGGAAAAAATTCTTGCCCTCTTGAACGCGGCGGGCGTCGCCAGTTTCGAAGTCGAGCGGGGACTGGTCGGCGGCGCGGCCTATGACGCGCATCAGCAAGCGATCAGCGAAGCCGACATGAAGCTCGCGCATGATGCCGACGCCGTGCTGCTCGCCGCCGTCGGCGGGCCGAAATGGGACGGCGTGCCTTATGATCTGCGTCCCGAAGCCGGGCTCTTGCGGCTGCGCAAGGACTTGGGCCTGTTCGCCAATCTGCGCCCGGCGATCTGCTACCCGGCGCTCGCCGACGCCTCTTCCTTGAAGCGCGACATCGTCGACGGGCTCGACATCATGATCGTGCGCGAATTGACCGGCGGCGTCTATTTCGGCGAGCCCAAGGAAATCACCGATCTCGGCAACGGCCAGAAACGCGCCGTCGACACGCAGGTCTACGAGACCTATGAGATCGAGCGCATTGGCCGGGTCGCCTTCGAACTGGCGCGCAAGCGCAACAACAAGGTGACCTCTTCCGAAAAATCCAATGTGATGAAATCGGGCTATCTGTGGCGCGAGGTCATCACGGCGCTGCACAAGCGCGAATATTCCGACGTGACGCTCGAACATATGCTCGCCGACGCGCTGGCCATGCAGCTCGTGCGCTGGCCCAAGCAGTTCGACGTCGTCGTCACTGACAATCTCTTCGGCGACATGCTGTCGGACGAGGCCGCCATGCTCACCGGCTCGCTCGGCATGCTGCCCTCGGCCTCGCTCGGCGCGGCGGATGAAAAGGGCAAACGCCACGCCATGTATGAGCCCTGCCATGGCTCGGCGCCCGACATCGCCGGCAAGGGGATCGCCAATCCGATCGCGATGATCGGCTCGCTCGGCATGGCCCTGCGCTACAGCTTCGATCTGCCGAAAGCCGCCGACGCCATCGATGCGGCGATCGCCAGCGTGCTGGCGAAGGGCCTGCGCACGGCCGACATCAAGGGCGACGCGCCGTCGACCGTCTCAACGAGCGGGATGGGCGACGCGATCGTCGGCGAGCTGAAGAAGACGCTGTCCTAAGAATTTGGGCGGCTCACTTGCCATGCACCATGCCGAGGAACTCCTCGCGGGTGCGCGGGTCGTCGCGGATGACGCCGAGCAGCCGGCTCGTCGTTAAGAGCGAGCCGGTTGTATTGACGCCGCGCAGCGTCATGCAGCTGTGCTCCGCCTCGATGACGACGCCGACGCCCTGCGGCTCCAGAATGTCCTGGATCGCTTCGGCGACCTCGGCGGTCAGCTTTTCCTGAATCTGCAGGCGACGGGCGAAGCCGTGCACGACACGCGCGAGCTTCGAGATGCCGACAACGCGCTTGTTCGGCAGATAGCCGACATGGGCGCGGCCGGTGACCGGCAGCAGATGGTGCTCGCAGAAGCTGACGACGCGAATGTCCTTTAAGACGACGAGTTCGTCATAGCCGCCGACCTCGTCGAAGGTGCGCTTCAGGTAGTCGCGCGGATCGACGTCATAGCCGGAGAAAAGCTCGCGATAGGAGCGCGCCACGCGCTCCGGCGTGTCGATCAGCCCCTCGCGGTTGGGGTCGTCCCCCGCCCATTCGATAAGAACCCGCACGGCCGCTTCTGCGTCAGCTTGGGTAGGTTTGGCCATGCCAGTCGCTCTCCAGTCCGTCCAGGCGCGTCGCGCTCAATTTCTGCGATAAAGTCATAGGCGAAGGCGTTTGGCAAAGACCACGCCAAAAGAAAACGCCGGCGCGGAATGCGCCGGCGTTTCCAAATGGCTTGTGCCTCGGTCAGCGCACGATGCCGCCGATCGCCGATCCGACCGCGTTGACCGAACGCTTGACGAAGCCCAGCGGTCCATCGCTCGCTGGCGGCGGAGGCGGCGGCGGCGCGGGCTCCGGCGCGGCGACGGCGACCGGCTTCGCCGGCCTCTTCGGCTTCGCAGTTTTCACGCGCGGCGACGGCTTCGTCGCTCTTGTCGTTTCAGCCGCGGCGGCCGGAGGCTCCGAAACGGGCGCCGAGGGCGACGCCGCTTGCGGCGCCGCCGGCGCTACGGCCTTTGGCGGCGCGACCGCCACCGGCGGCGGCGCGGCGGGGGCGGCTGCCGGCGGCGCGGCGGCCACAGGCGGCGGCGCCGGCTCGGCGGGGATCGCCGCCGGCTCAGCCGCCGTCGGCAGCGGGGCAAGCTTCGGCGCAATGGCGGCGCCGGCGGGCACGGGAATGGATGTGCCCATCGATCCTACGGCCGGCGCATGTCCGGTCGACGCCGCCGGAGCAGCGCCGGCCGCGGTCTCGGACTGGCTCTCCGCGGCTGGGGCCGGCTCCCCGGCCGCCGTGGCGGTCGTCGGCGCTGCCTCAACCGGCTCCCCGATTGGAGCATTCGCGCTTTCAGCGAGCGGCGGCGCAGCGGCGGGTTCTTGCGCCGGCGCGGCGTCCTCCGGTTGCGTCGCGGCGCTGTCGACAACCGGCGCGGCGGCGTCCGGTGCGGCCAAAGGCGGCGCCGTAGCCAGCGCCGGGTCCTCGTTCGGGTCGACGGCGCCCCAAGGCCCCAGGACCCAGGTCAAAGCCGCCAGTCCGATGATGACGATCGCCGCCGCGGCGAAGAACAGCGCCCGGCGTCCGCCTTCGCGATCATCCTCGGGCTCGTCGTCGTACGGTACTTCCGTCGCATATTGGGCGTTCCAGGACTCCTCGACGCGCGGCGCCTGAGGGGACGGTCCCGGTTTGATCGCCGCGTCGGCGCGCTGAAGAGCGGTCTGGTCAGCGATTCTGGTCGACGGCTCCAACGCCGGCGCCTGTCCCGAGTCTCGACGCAGCAACTCTTTAAACTCGGCAAATTCAGCCATCAGCTCCTTGTCGTCGCCGATATCCATCATGCCAGAACCCTTTCATTGCCGCGCGCCAGGAACTCCTCGACGAGTCGCGCGCGGTCACACCATCCGGGACGAGGCAAACGCAAAAATGTGGCTGTTCTGGGCCGATTGGCTCTGCTTAGCCTTTATCAATTGGTTATCAACGCTTTGTGTGATCTCGGACCGCAGATTCCGCGAGCGTCGGCGGCAAGATGCGACACTCATCCGCGCCCTTGCTGGAAGTAATCCAAATTACTGAAATTGACCTTGGCGCTTCTCAATTTCTAAATGTCAAAAGCGCGGGGAACGCATTTTTCCTCTTTCGGCGGACTGGTTCAAGTGACCCTATACTGCTTAAGCAAAGCGCGCCGGGCAGCGCTTTGCGCCGCCTTCTCATTGCTCGCGGCGCTCGGCGCACAGGCTGCGCCCGACGGCGCGGTCGCGCCGGATGAGCGCGGCCTCACGCCGCTCGAGCTGCTCGGCAAGCGCGTTTTCGAAGACGTCAATCTCTCGAGTCCGGCAGGCGTCTCCTGCGCCTCCTGCCATGACTCCGCGAAAGCCTTCCAGGGCAACAATGGTTCGAGCGTGCCCGCGCTCGCGCGCGGATCGCTGCCAACGTCGCTCGGCAAGCGCAACACGCCGTCGATCATGTACGCGTCCTTCGCGCCGCCTTTCGCCTTCATCGACGACAAGGACGAAGAGACCGGCAAGATCGAAAAAATTCCGGCGGGCGGACAGTTTCTCGATGGCCGCGCGCGCGATCTCCTCGCCCAAATCGAAGGCCCAATGTTCGATCCGCTCGAGATGAACGCGCCGTCAAAACGCTTCGTCGTCGAGGCGGTGCGCGACGGCGCCTACGCCGACCTTGTCCGTCAGGTCTATGGCGAGAAGGTTTTCGCGGACCCGGCCGCCGCCTTCGAGAAGCTTGCGCAAGCCATCGTGGCTTTCGAGGCAAGCGCGCGCTTTCATCCCTTCGCCTCGAAATTCGATGATTATCTACGCGGCGAGGCGCAGTTGACGGCGCTGGAGCAAAAGGGCTTCGAACTCTTCAAGGACCCGAAGAAAGGCAATTGTCTCGCCTGCCACGCCGGCAAGGAAGATTCGCGAAACCCTGAGGATTGGCTGTTTACCGATTTCACCTATGACGCGCTCGGCGGTCCTAAGAACAGCGCGATCCCGAGCGCAAAGAATCCCGACCTCGGCCTTTGCGCGCGCCCCGGACTCGCAGAGGCTGCGCCGGCTGATTTCAAGGTCGAGAGCGTCTGCGGCGCCTTCAAGGTCCCGACGCTGCGCAATATCGCGATTACCGGCCCCTATCTGCATAATGGCGTCTTCGACAAGCTGCGCGATGTCGTCGCCTTTTACGCGACGCGGGATACCGATCCCGGCCGCTGGTATCCAAAGGACCGGCGCGGCAAGCCGCAAAAATTCGACGATCTTCCCGCCTCCGCGTATGACAATGTCAATGTCGAGGAAGTCCCCTATGACCGCAAGCTCGGGGAAAAGCCGCGGCTCTCCGAAAAGGAGATCGACGCGATCGTCGCCTTTCTCGAAACATTGACCGACCGGTCGAAGCCTTGAGGCGCGAGATCTAGCAGGGATACCGGTTGTGATAGCCGAGCAGCGAGCCTAACGGCGAGCTGTGGCGCAACTCGGTCAGCGGCCAGGCGAAATATTGCGTGCTGCCCGAATAGGGATAGCCGAAATCGCAGCCCGATGTCTCCGTCACCCGCGAAGACATGAACACCAGTTCGGAGGTCGCGACGAAATATCGCCTGTTGTCGATGGCGATGCGCGTCCAGCTTGGATCGTCGCGGATGATTTTGACTTCCGTCCCCGCCGGCGCCGTGCCGATCGCCGCATAATGTTCCTCTGGACCGGCGCGCAGCGCCGCCGGATAGGCCAGCGTCAACTTGATCGCCGCCGCCTGCTCACCAGATATGAGCGCAGCAAAAAGCACCAAGGCAAATAGTGACCGACGCATGCCGATTTTCCGGTTGCTGTGCGCTCCCGCAAATCGCCGGGCGCAGAAGCCAACCTAAAAGATAATCCCGCCGGCTCCAAATCGGACTGGCCAAATAAACATGTGAGACAGCGGCATGAACAAATCGTCGGCGCGGCGGGAGGCGCCAGGCTTTCCACTCGGTCGAGGCGCACAGCCCAGGCTTGAAGCCGGCCGCGATGCTTCCTTTTTGCCGGCTTCCCGGTTAGCGTACGGCGTGCTCATGCGGCGGATCGCATTGTCTCTTCTCGTCGCCGGCGCGGCGTATTTTGCGCAACCCTTGTGGCGCGCGACGCAAGGCGCCGTCGCCGAAGCCAAAGCCAAGCAAGCCTCGATCAGCTTTTCGCCAAACGAACTGCCAGCGGATCGCGACGGCGCAAGTCTGCTTACCGTTCCCGCGCCCGGCCGCTATTCGATCCGGGCGAAGAGTCCTTCCGGCACGCGCATCGAGCTCGTCGATATGATCGCCGGCCCGCTCGATTCGAACGGCGCGCCGGGCCTGCGCGACGGACGCATCGACGCGCTGCTCGACAAGGGCGTCTACAAGCTGCGGGTCTCCGGCGTCAAAGGCGCGAGCGGCAAGATTGCGCTTTCCGCGCTGCCTTTCATCGAAGCCGACGCCGCGAAGCCGACGCTCGCGCCGGGACGCATTCAAAGTGGCGAACTTAGCGATCTGCGGCAACGCTCCTATGCTTTCGAGGCCGGCGCAGAAGGTCGCGTGCATCTCGAAGCGATCGGCCGCGCGCTCAGCGATCTGCGCGTCTGGCGCAGCGACGGCGAACTCGTCGATCTCGCCTTCACCCAAGAGACGGTCGAAACCAAGCCGGGCCGCGCCATGAACCGGCTGCGTCTCGAAGGCGCGCTGGAGCCGGGACGCTATGTCGTCACTGCTTATGGCGGCGAAAAACTGGTCTGGGCGCAAGGCGATGCGGCGCAGCCCTTCATGCTGCGGCTTGAAACGCCGGCGCTGCTGGCGGCTGGCGTCGCCGAGGGCGTGATCGGGCCCTTCGGCGCCGAACGCTTCGACGCGCCGGCAAGCTATGACGCTTTCCGTCTCGACCTTGCGCAGACGATTCCGGCTCGGCTCGAAGCTCGCCGCAATGAATCGAGAGAAATCGCGACGATCTCCAAGAACAGCCGCGCGCCCTCGGCGAACGTTAGGCTCGCCGCCGACGGCAATACCAGTGCGCGTCTTGAAGTCTCCGGCTATGAGGGCCAGGCGTTCACGCTGCGCGGCCTGCGTCAGTCGGACCGCGAAACATTCGAAGCGTCGGGACCGCATCTCGTCAGCGTCGATCTCGCGGGCGACGGCGGCGACGAAGCGCCGGCGACGGCGCTCTTCGCGCGGATCGAAAAGGACGGCAAGACGCGGGTCATCTCATCAGAAGTGCCGCGCATTGGCGCCGGCAAGGCGTGGCGTGGAAAATTCTTCGGGCCGACGTCGATCCTCTTCGAGGCGACGCGCGACGCGCCCGTGGCGATCGACGCCAAAGGCGTGAAAGTCAACGCCTCGATCGAACCCGCGCTTGGCGCGCTTGCGGCGCGCGCGGACGGCAAAGATTCGACGCGGTACGACCTGCAGGCCGGCTATTATTTTCTCAATCTCACGCCGAAAGGCGATGCGGGCGGCGTCATCGACGTGACTCTCGGCCCTCCCGGACTCTCGGCGTCTGCGCCCGCGCCGGCGCCGGCGCGCCCAACGATTTCCTTTGGGACGCAGACGCTCGAAAGGGACGTCTCTTATCTCATTCTGACGAATGTCGCGCCGCAACTCTTGACCGGACCGCGCGTCGTCGCGCTTCCAGCCGAACTCGACAAGGCGCCATTGGCGATCTGGCAGGAGGCCGGCAAGGAGATTGCGCTGCCCGTGCGGCTTCCCAAGACTGGCAGAGCGATGGCGCGCGATGCGCATGGCGCCGATGTCGCGCTGACGTTCTCCGATCAGAGGGACGAGAACGAGCAACGCCTCGCGACCATAAGGATCGCGGCGCAGGAAAAGCCACGCGCGCTCGGGCTCATCTTCGTTCCCGAAGCGACGCCAGCGAAGCCCGAAGATGCGGGCAAGCCAGCGCCAACGACGCTTTCAGCGACAGTCGCGCGGCCGGCCTTTTTCGATCTCGCGCGCGACGAGACCAAGCGGCTGCGCTTCGAGGTTGCGCAAGGCGGCCTTTATCGTGTCGAAACGCTCGGGCGCATGAAGACCGCGCTACGCGTCGGCGCCAATGTCTCGCCGCGACTTGGCGACGGCGAAGCCAACGGGCCCGGCGCCAATGCGCTGGTCACCGCCTTTCTGCGCGCCGGCGCCTATCGCGCGGCGGTGACGGCGAAAGAGTCTTCCGGACATCTCGGACTCGCCGTCTCGCCGGCGACTCTCGCGCCGACGGCGAAACTCGTCGATGCGGGAATCGCGCGCGCGACCCTCGACTCAGGCAAGGGCGCGATCACGCCCATCGAAATCACCAGCAACGGCGAATATCGCATCGAACTTCTCGGCCTGAAGCAGAAGTGGCGCGCGAGACTAGAGGACGCCGACGGATGGCCGTTGGCGGCGCCGGGCGAGATGCAGCGGCTGACGCGGCGATTCGAGAAGGGCGCCTATCGGTTGGTGGTTTTGCCGAAGGATGTCGAAGCGCGGATGACGGCTCGACTGACGCCCATCGTCTCCGCGAAGGCGCTCGAAGGTCATGGTCCACATCCCCTGCCCTTCGATAAGACGCAGCGACTGCAATGGCGCGAGCCACAGGCGCGCGATGCGCCGCGCGCGCCTGACGTTTGGCGGTTCACGCTCCATGGCGATTCCGACATCGATCTTTCGATCGGCGAAGGCATGGTCGGCGAGATTTTCAAAGGCGAACAGGAAAGCGTCGGCAAGGTCGCGTCAGAGAGGCCGTTCAAATCGAAGCTGGCGGCGGGCGACTATCGGGTCGAGGCGCGCAGCCTCGCGCATGACGACCGTCTCGACTATGAGATTTCGCTTGATTCACAGCAGTTGCAGCCCGACGCGCCGCGCGTCGTCGAACCGCCGACGCGCCTCGACTTTTCGCTCGCGAAGGACGGCATCGTCGATCTGTCGAGTTTCGGCGATATCGAAACCATCGGCGCATTGAAAAACGGCGACGGCGACGTGATCGAACGTCTGCAGCCGCGCGCCGACGATTGGAACATCGCTTTGTCGCGGCGCCTGCCCGCCGGAACCTACCGACTGGAGCTTGAACGACTCGGCGCCGTACCGAGCACGACGGCGCAGGCGGAAGAAGCGGCGAGCGCGGGAACCGAAGAAGCGTCCAATGACGAAGAGGGCGCCAGTGAAGAAGAAACGGCGACGAATGACGACGCGCCGCTCACCGGCGTCGAACTGCGTCTGTCGCTGCTTGACGAGAAAGATGACGGCGCGCTGACGTTCTCCGGCGAAAAGACGCTGAGCGGCGCCGGCGCGCATATTCTCTCGCTCGCGCCCGCGCCAGCCGAAAGTCTCGCGCTCGTCGCGGCGCGCTCGGAAGGCGAGACCGCGATATCGATCGAAAGGCGCGACGCCGACGGCAAATGGCGCGCGATCGGCGTCGAGCGCGGCGCTGCGCCACTCGCCGCCTGGCCCGCGGCCGGCGACGGACAATTGCGAGCGGTCGTCTGGGCGCTCGGCGGCGGCGACGCGCCGATTACGGTTTCCACGCGGGCCGTCGAACGCCGCGCGCGAAAATTCGGCGAAATCACTCTGGCGCCGGTCGACGGCGTCGCCGGGGTTTGCGTCGCCAAGATCGCGACGCCCGACGCTTCGCTCGTCACGCTTGAGACGCAGCAACCCATCGCCGCCGGCTCGACGCCGGGCGCCCTGTTGCGCGTAGCGCGTTCGGGCCCGCTCGCGCCGCAAGCGCAGGATCTGTGGCTGATGAGCCGCGGCGACTGCGCATCGCGCATCGGCGTCGCGGCCTTCGACTGGAAAGGCGCGGAAATTTCGCTCGACATCGGCGAGGGCGAACGCGCCCATCTCATTCCCTTCGCCCCGCCCGCCGGCAAATTGCGGCTGTGGCTCGCGCGTTCGGCATTCGCGCAACCGGCGCTCGACGGCGGCCGCGGAGTCGGCATGGCGAAAGGCGCGGCGTTGACGCTCGCGGGCGACTCGCCGCTCGAACTTTGGAACGCTGAAGGGAGCGCGCCAATGCGCGTCGCGCTAAACGCGATCGATGTCGAGACGCGGCCGGTCACGAAAGGCGGCGCGCTGTTTTCTGGGATTGTCCCGCCGATGACCGCGCAGCCGATCGATATGGATGAAGCAGCTGGGCCGCTTGCGCTCGACCTCGCCGGCGGGCTCGCCGCATTTGCGCAGCCGCGAATCGTCTTTGGTGACGGCGCCGCCATTTCGCGCGTTCTGCACGGCGTCAAATCGCGCGTGCTTCTCGTCAATCTGACTCAAACAGCGCTGTCGGCGCGCATCGCACGCGAGACTGGCGAAAGCCGGCGGCTCGACGCGACGCGCGCCTTCACGCGCTTCCTTCCGGCGGCAGGACAAATCTCGCTGCCGCTCGACGCGCAGAAGAACGACAGGCTCATCGTCAGCGGCGCGCTGGCGACAGTGATATCGAACAGTGGCCGGATCATGCACGGCGACAATATTGCTCTCGACGGCGCCGGCGAAGCGATCATCGATCACGGCCCCGGCCTCGTCGCCTTCTGGATCGAACGCGCCGGCGTTTCGCCCTGGCCCGCCGCCTCGCCGCGCGCGCTCAACCTGCCGCAGCGCGTGGCGCTTGAAGGAGCGGCGATGCGCTTTTCGATCAAGAGCGACAAGCCATCGCTGTTAAAAGCGAGCGGCGGCGCGCCGGCGATCGTCGGCTTTACGCAGAACGGCAGGCGCGAGACGCTCGCCTTCGCCAATGGCGTCGACCTTTATCGCTACATGACTCCGGGCGAAGCGATGATCGACATTTACGCGCCCTATGACGGGTCGCTGTCGGGAACGCTCGATATTTCGACGCAGCCGGTCATCGAGGCGCATGAAGGCGTAAACGATGCGGTGGCGGTTTCGCCCGGCGCGAGCGCGATTTTCAGCTTCGAAGCGAAGGAAGCGCGCGACATCGGCATTGGCGTGCGCGCCGAGCCCGACCGCGTGAGCGCACGGCTCTTCGATGCGCAAGGCAAGATTCTTGGCGACGGCGTCGCGCAGACGATGAAGCTTTCGCCCGGCCGCTATTTCCTTGAGGCGCGAACCCCCGCCGACGCGCCGGCGACAACGATCCGCGCGGCGATCGTCGGCCTGTCGCCGCCCGTGAACGCGCCGCCGGCGGAAATCGTCGCCGAGCTGCTCGACAAAGCGGGTCTAAAGAAGAGCAAGGCGCAATGAGTTCGAAAGGCGGTGCGATGAAAAAAATACTGCTTCTCGCGTTTTGCGCGCTCCTCGCCGCGGCGGCGCCGCTGCGCGCGGAAACGCCGCCGATCTTCGACCATGCGCAGCGCGCCGACGGCGCGCGCGTCGCTCCCGATCGTTTTTTGCGCGCCTATGATCCGGTGACGGTCTTCTTTCCGACCGAGATCGGACCAAAGAACGGCGGCGCGGAGGATTCGCCGCAGAAATATGTGACGATGATTCCTCAGCCTGCCGGCGAATGGCGCTGGCTCGGTCCGCGCGCGCTGCAGTTTCGTCCCGCCGGCGCCTGGAAGCCGCTGTCGCGCGTGAGCGTGAAGCTCGGTACGGCGGAGACTAAACTCGTCGCGCTGCTGCCGACGCCGCGCTCTGCCAATCCCGCCGAGGGCGCCGATCCGCAACTCGAATTGACTCAGATCGCGCTTGCGTTCGCTGAGCCCGTCGACGTCGCCGCGCTCGCGCGTCTGCTTTCGATCGAAATCCGTCCGTCGCCGGGGGTATCGCCGCAAGGCGGGCAAATGCTCAGCGCCTCGGCTTATGACATCCGCGCGCTCGAGCGCGGCGAGCGCGCCGAGGAACAGACTTACGTCATTCGTTTCCGCGAGCGGATCGCCGATGGACGCGTCGCCATCCTGCGGCTGCGCCTCTCCGACGAAGCCGGCTTAGAGGACCAGACCTATGAATTGCGGCTGCGCACCGCGCCGCCCTTCGCCGCAACGGAGGCGAGCTGCGGGCGCGGTTGGAGCGACGATCGCGCCGACAATGTGCTGCGCTGCGCGTCCTATCTCACGTCGCCGGAGAGTAGCGACGAAGAAGGCGGCGAGGCCGCCATCCCCTATGCGCCGGCGAGCAAGCGGCAGCTTGCGCTCTCTTTCAACGCGACGCCCGAGACGCTCGACATTCTTCGCGCGCGCGAAGCGCTGCGGATCACGCCGCCGGTCGACGATCTTGCCGTAGAGACCAACGGCAGACGCCTGCGAATCATCGCCAAATTTCTGTCGGATCAGGTTTACGAACTTTCGATCGCGCAAGGCGCGCTGAAAGACTCGCAAGGGCGCGCGCTCGCGAGCAGTTTCGCGCAGCGCTTCGCCTTTACCCGCGATGTCCCCGCGCTGCAGTGGGACGCCGGCTATGGCGTCGCCGAACGGCTCGGTCCGCAGCTCTTGCCGCTGCGCGGCCGCGGCTATGACCACGCCGACATTCGCATCCACGCCATCGATCCGTTGTCGCGCGATTTCTTCCCCTTCCCGGCGCATGGCGTCGAAACCAGCGATTCCGACGCCCCGCCCCTGCCCGGCAATGAGCCGAAATCATGGAGGGAGACCGCCAATATCGAGGCCGACGCGATCAAGGAACGGATCAAGTGGCTCGGCTCGCCCGCCGTGTCGCGGCTTGTCGATCTGCCGATCCGCCGCAATGGTCCCGACGCGAAATTCGGCGTCGATCTTAAGGAGGATTTCGCCAAAATCTCCGGACGCGATCAGCCGGGGACCTATCTCGTCGGCCTGCGCGCCGTCGATGACGACAAGCGGCGCTGGCTACGCGTGCAGATCACCGATCTTTCGCTCTCGGCGATCGAGGAGCCGACGCGGGTGCGTTTCGCCGTCACCTCGCTCGCGACGACGCAGCCGGTCGGCAATGCGCAGATTCGCGTTGAAGGGATCAAGAACGAAAAATTCGTCACACTCGCTAGTGGGACCACCGACGCGTCGGGCTTCTATTCCTGGACGCCAGACAAACGCGGCGGGGCCGAAGCGCGCCGCGTCGTGGTGACCAAGGGTCTCGATACGCTGGTCATCGACCCCAACAGCGCGCCTTCGGAATATTCGCGCGAAATCTGGTCGAAGCCGGAATCGGAATGGCTCGCCTGGACGAGCGAGGCTGATCAACCCCGCGCGGAAAAGCCGCGCACGCTCTGCCATCTCTTCTCCGAGCGGCCGATCTACCGGCCGGAGGAAAGCGCGCATATCAAAGGCTTCGTGCGCAGCTATCGCGGCGGCGCGCTGAGCCTGACGAAAACCGGCGGGACGCTTGTCGTCACCGGCCCCGGCAATCAGGAATGGCGCATTCCGGTGAAGCTCGACGCAAGCGGCGGCTTCTATCACAAATTCGACGCGCAAACCCAGGCGACCGGCGACTATTCCGCGCGGTTCGAACCTGATGCGCCGAAAAAAGCCAAGCAGGCGGAGGCAAAGGACAATACGCAAGAAGCCGCCGAGGGAGAGAGCGAAGCGGTCGAATCCGCTCAAGACGTTTCCTGCGGCCAGTTCTCGTTCAAGAAAGAAGCCTATCGGCTGCCGACTTTCGAAGTGGTGCTGAATGCGCCGCAGACTGTCGCGCTCGACGGAACTTTCGACGTCGATCTTCTCGCCCGCTATTTCGCTGGCGGGCTTGCCGCTGACCGTCCGGTCAAATGGCGCGCGGCGCAATTTCCGCATGTCTTCACGCCGCCAGGCCGCGAAGGGTTTCTCTTCTCGACCGACGCGCGATTCTCGGGCGACGGCAAATTCAAATCGACCGCGGTGCTGGAGCGCGATCAACGCACCGACGCCGGCGGCGCCGCGCGCATGACTTTCGACACGACGATCGAGCCGACGGCGCAACCACGCCGTTACTCGATCGAAGCGACGGTAACGGGCGACGACGGCATAGAAGTGCGCAATGTGCAGAATGTCATCGCGCTGCCGCCCTTCGTGCTTGGCGTGAAGACGCCGCGCTATGTCGAGCGTCCGGGCGTCGTGAGGCCGGAGCTTATCGCCATCGACGGAAAGGGCGATGCGGTCGTCGGCCTCGAAATGACGCTGCGGCTCATCAAGCGCAACTGGGTTTCGACGCTGCAGGCTTCCGACTTCGCGCAAGGCGCCGCCAAATATGTCACCCAAGCGCAGGACGAAGTCCTGATCGAACGCAAACTGACGAGCGCCAAGGAAGCGCAGAAGATCGAATTGCAGACGCGCGACGCCGGCGTCTATCTCGTGCAGCTCGAGGCCTACGACAGACTCAAGCGCCGGCAACAGGTGAGCGTCGACTTCTTCGTCGGCGGCGACACGCCCGTCACCTTCGCGCGACCGCCGGCCGAATCCGCGACGATAAGTGCCGACAAGGACAAATATGCCCCGGGCGAAACCGCGACGCTCATCATCCAGTCGCCGTTCCAGAACGCGCGCGCGCTCGCCATCATCGAGCAGCCCAGTGGCGTCTACGACTATCAGTTCGTCGACATCGCCAACGGCTTCGGCCGCTATGCGCTGCCGGTGAAAAAAGAGCAGATGCCCAAGCTCGCCGTGCATTTCCTGATCATGCGCGGACGGTTGAAGGACGCGCCGCCGCAGCCGACGGCGACATTCGACCAGGGCAAGCCCGTCACTATCGCGGCGACGAAATGGATCGAGGTGACGCCGGTCAAGAACATCGTCAATGTGAAGCTCGAACATCCGACCAAGGCCCGCCCAGGCGAGACGATCGAAGTGGCGCTGCGACTTTCCGACGACGCCGGCAAGCCGCTCGCCGGCGAAGCGACATTCTGGATGGTCGATCAGGCGGTGTTGTCGCTCGCCAAGGAACGGCCGCTCGATCCGTTGCCCGACTTTATCGTCGAGCGCGAAACCAAAATGGCGGCACGCGACACGCGCAACATGGCCTTTGGCGTCATTCCGCTCGAAGAGATCGCCGGCGGCGACGGCGACGAGCTGCAGGAATGGGGCGCCGAAAACAATATTTCCGTGCGCAAGAATTTCACGCCGGTGCCGATCTATCTGCCGAGCGTGAAGATCGGGCCTGACGGCGTCGCCAAAATCAAGGTGCAGCTTCCCGACACGCTGACCATATTCAAGCTGCGCGCCAAGGCGGTAAGCGGGCCGGACCGTTTCGGCGCGGCGGGCGGCGAAATGCTGATCCGTCAGGCGCTCGTCGCGCAGCCGGCGCTGCCGCGCTTCATTCGGCCGGGCGATAGTTTCGACATCGGCCTCGTCGCGCGCATCGTCGAAGGACCCGGCGGCGCCGGCAAGGCGTCGATTTCGGCGCCGGCGCTGACGCTTTCGGGCGATACAAGCCGCAAGATCGAATGGACGCAGAATAAGCCTGTGCGCGTCGATCTGCGCGCGCAAGCGCCGGCCGCGCTTGCCGGCGACGCGACGCTCGGCTTTCGCATCGAACGCGACGCAGATCACGCCAAAGACGCTGTCGAAATCGCGCCGCCAGTGAAACAGGACCGGGAAGCGACGCGACGCTTCGAACTGGTCGAGATCGCGCCCGGCGAAGCCAAGACGCTTGCGCCTTCCGGCGAACCGTCGCGGCCGGGCAGTTTCTCACGCGAGACGATCATCGCCGCCGATCCTTCACTCGTAAAGCTCGTCGCCGGTTTGAATGCGCTTGTCGAATATCCCTACGGCTGCACCGAGCAACGCCTGTCGCTGGCGCGCGGCGGACTGGCGCTTAAAAGCTTCGGGCCGATTCTAGCGGCGGCGGGGCTCGAGGATCGCGTCTCCGCCAATGTGAAATCGACGGCGCAGATCATCGATCGATCGATCGACCCTGATGGGCTCGTTGCCTTCTGGCCGCGTTCGCGGGGCAGGGTTTCGCTCACCGCATGGGCCTATGATTTTCTGGCGCGGGCCGAGCGCGCCGGCGAGCCGATCGACAAGACGCTGCTCGATCGCCTCGCCAATATTCTGAAATTGTCCTTGCGCTCCGACTATCCGCGGCTGATGTCGGGCGATGAATTGCGCGAACGCGTCGAGGCGCTTTCGGCGCTCGCCGAAGGCGGCAAGCTCGACGAGTCCTATGTCGCCGAATTTTCGCGACGCGCCGACTTCTTGCCCAATATCAGCGTCGCGCAGATGGCTTCCGCCGCCGCGCGTCTTCCCAATGTCGATCAGCGCGCGCTTGCTTCGCTCATCGACACGATGTGGAGCCGGGTGAAATTCGCCAGCCGCAACGGCGTGCAAGTTTATGCGGGACAGGCGGCGGAAAGCACCTCGCCGATCATCCTGCCGTCTGAAACCCGCAGCCTCGCCGAAATGGTGCGCGCCGCGGCGCTTTCCGCTGCGGGCGATCCGCGCGCCAATGCGCTGCGCGACGCGCTGCTGCGGCTTGGCGAAGGCGACGGCTGGGGAACGACCAACGCCGACGCCGCCGCGATCGAAGCGCTCGCCGAGGGCTGGCGGCGGCCTACGTCGCCGATCGCTGTGACCTTCAACGAGGGCGGAAAGGATCAGGCGTCGACGCTCGACGCCAATAATCCGGTGGCGCGGCATGTGACGAAGAGCGACGCGCCGCTGAAAATCGTCAACGGCTCCAACGCGCCGCTCGTCGCGATGATCGAGACCAGCTACATGCCGGCCGAACCTGGCGCGAAAGCTCAGCCGACGAGCGACGGCTTTACGATCACGAGACAGAGCTGGCGAATCGACAGCGGCAAGGCGCCCGAGAAGATCGATTTGAACGACGGCGTTTTGCAGATGAAGCAAGGCGACCTCATCGAAGAGACGGCGGAAGTGGTCAATCCAGAGGATCGCACGCATATCGCGATCTCGATCCCGCTCGCCGCCGGTTATGAACCGCTCAATCCCAATATCGCCACGGCGCCCGCGGAAGCGCAGCCCTCCTTCGCGCCGACGCTGCAGCCGAGTTGGGTTTCGTTTGGCGACGATCGCGTGTTCTACGCCTATGATTCGTTGCCGAAGGGAACCTACCGTTTCGCCTTCCGCCTGCGTGCCCAGACGGCCGGCGCCTATACCCAGCCGCCGGCGCTTGTCGCGGCGATGTACAAGAAGGGCCTTCGGGCGACGAGCGCTGGAGCGAAAGTGGAGATTGGGAAATAATGACCGTTCGCGACCCTGCGCCGATGCGTCCCCTCTCCCGCTTGCGGGAGAAGGTGTCGCGCCGAAGGCGTGACGGATGAGGGTCGCGTGGTTCACCCTCACCCGACCCCGCTTCGCGGGGCCACCCTCTCCCGCACGCGGGAGAGGGTTCACAAGCTGCGTAATTCTTGCGCTCATTGCCGCATTCATCGTAACCGCCGCATGGCTTTCGCATGAGGCGCTGTCGCGCGCCGAACTTGTCGCTCCACGCGCGAGTTCGATCGTTTACGACCGCAACGGCGCCTTCCTTACCCAGATCGGCGAGAAGACTCGCGATCCCGCGACGGGGAAGCCGCGCGTCGATTACGGCTATTGGCTGCTGAAGACCGTCCCGCAAAAAATTGCGCAAGCGACGCTCGCTCTCGAAGACCACCGCTTCTACGCCCATCCCGGCGTCGATCTCCGCGCGCTCGCACGCGCCGCATGGCGCAATTTCACATCACGCGGCAGACGCGAGGGCGCCTCGACGATCGCGATGCAGGTCGCGCGCATGCAGAACGAGCGACCGCGCTCATTGACCGAAAAGCTGATGCAGGCAGCGACCGCGCTCGCCATCGTCGTGCGTCACGGACATGAGGCGACGCTCGCCCATTATCTGCGCCTCGCGCCTTACGGATTGAACGGGCATGGCGTCGCCTATGCGGCGCGATTTTATTTCGACAGGCCGGTGGACGATCTCTCATGGGCGCAGGCGGCTATGCTCGCCGCCATCCCGCAGTCGCCGGGCCGGATGAACATCACCCGTGCCAGCGGCCTCGCATTAGCTGCGGCGCGGGCGCGACGCGCTATCGCGCGGCTTGAAGACGAAGGCGCGCTCGACGCCGCGCAGGCGGCGCTGGCGCGATCGGAACTCGATCATATGCGGCCGCTCGACGCCAAACGCCGTCCGGAGGCGCTGCATCTCGCGCTACGCTACGAAGCGCTCGCGCGCGAGGACCTGGCGCATCCTATCGCAGACAGCGATCGGCGCATCAACGCCACGATCGATCTTGACGTCGAACAGGAGGTCCTGCGGCTCGCGCGCCGCTATCTTTCGAACTTCCGCCGCCGCGGCGCGCGGCAGGTCGCGGCGATGGTCGTTGAGCGCGGAACGAACGCCGTCATCGCCGATGTCGGCTCTTCCGACTATAATGATCCGCAGGCCGGCGCCTTCGATTTCACTCGCGTGCGGCGTTCGCCCGGCTCGACGCTAAAGCCCTTCATTTATGGGTTGGCCTTCGAGCGCGGCGTTCTCAAAACGACAGACCTTTTGAATGACATTCCCGAAGGCGCGTCGGGCGTATCGAACGCCGACGGACTATATCTGGGGCCGCTGACGCCGCGTCAGGCGCTCGCCAATTCGCGTAATGTGCCGGCGACCAATCTGCTGCGGCGCGTCGGGCTTGAAGCAAATTTCAACTTTCTTCGCGACCTCGGCCTGCATGATCTCGAAACGCCGGCAGAGAGTTTCGGTATTTCGATGGCGATCGGCGCGTTGCCGACACGGCTCGAGGATGTGATGCGCGCCTATGCCGCGCTCGCCGACGATGGAATCATGCGCGAGCTATCGTTCACGCGGAATGCGGCGCGACGCCCGCCGCGGCGCGTGTTGTCGGTCGACAGCGCGCGGCTTATTGCTTCGATGCTCGCCGACCCGCAGGCGCGGCTTCCTTCCTTTCCGCGCTACGGGCCGCTCGAATATCCCTTCGCCGTCGCGGTAAAGACCGGAACCTCGCAAGCCTATCGCGACGCCTGGACGATCGCCTTTTCGCATAAATTTATTGTTGGCGTGTGGATCGGGCGCGGCGACGCCGGGGCCATGCGAGCGATGACCGGCGTGTCGTCGGCGGCCCGGCTCGCCCATGCCGTGCTGGTCAAACTGCATGACGCGAAGCCTGGAGAGATCGCGCCCGAAACATTCGCGCCGCCGCCGGGACGAATCGCCATCGATCTCTGCCGCGCCGGCGCTTCGCCCGATTGCGCGCAGACGCTGCGCGAATGGGTGAAGCCGGAGGAAACGCGGGAGGCGGAGGCCCTGCAGGTGAGTTCAGCTCAGCGGCCGAGCATGAATGACGCGCCCTCTTCTTTAGCGGACGGCGCGGCGCCGCTCGTCATCGCGACGCCGGAACACAATACGCATATCTGGCGAAATCCCGAGCAGCCGGAGCGTCTAAACCGACTGGCGTTGAAGCTCGCGCCGACGGACAAGGACGCTCAAATCGTCTGGACGATCGACGGCGAGCCCTTCGCCACGGCGCAGGCGGACGAGACCGTCTTCTGGCCGATGACGCCCGGCCGGCATCGCATTCAGGCGCGCCTCGCGCTCGCGCCCGTTGCGTCGCGCGCGGTGAGAATCGTCGTGGAATGAGGTGATTGCATTGGCGTTGTCATCCCCGGCAGGCCGCGAGCCTGTCCGGGAATCAGAGCGACATCCAAGGATGCTTGCTATGACTCGTCATCCGTGAAGAACTCGCAAGGCGTTGACGTGACGAAGTTTTGAGACCTGCGGAAGTAATCGTTTCCGCAGGTTTTCGCTGCGCGGGATGCTGTTTGCTTGCAAATTGATCCGGCGCCGCTG
>NZ_JBFWVN010000050.1:0-24319 GCF_050246715.1 Methylocystis sp. | reverse complement strand
GCCGAGCGCAGCGTCGACGCCTTGTGGAACAGGATCGGCGCCTTGTTCAACGAGTTCACCCCGCAGGAATGCGCCAACTACTTCACCGCCGCCGGATATGAGCCTCTTTGAAAAGAAACTGCTCTAGCGGCCGGAGTGAATCGTTAGGCTGCCACGACATGCGCATGCACGTCGCGGCCCGAATGCCGCGCCAGGATTTCCTTGGCCTTTCGTTCGCGCTCGGCGTCCCGGGTCCTCACCCAGAGGAGCAGACCGCCGTGGCGGAGCTGTTCTTCAAGGTGTTTCGCGTGACGCTCGCCAATCAGCCTGGCTAGAACGGCGCCGAGAACGCCGGCGCTTCCTCCCGCCAGCAGCGCGCCCGCGATCACGGTCGCCAAGGCGCCGCCTGACGCGAATATGGCGCTGATCGCCGCGCCTGCGCCAACATACACCAGCCCGCCGATTACGCCGCCTTCCGCATCGCCGATCGATTCCACCGACACATAATGCGTGCGCGGCGCGGCCTCCTCGTCTTCAAGTTCGGTGACCTTCTTGTATTTGTGCCCGAGTTTCTCGTCGACGGCTTCCTCACTTGCGAGGAGACTGATTTCGGCGCGATCGAAGCCCGATGTCATCAACTCGTCGATGGCCGCTTGAAGCGTATCGGCGTCTTTGAAAACGCCCACGACTTCGCGCACCTGGTTGCGTTCTTCATTGGTCGTCATCGCCGCGTCTCCACAAAAAGGCATAGTCCGGCGCGCGCTGCACGCTTACGTGATGGATAGGGCCACGCTTAGGAAATTCAAGCGCGCTGCGCGGCAATCGCTGCAAGCCGTACCGTGACGAATCGACGCCCTCGTGCGCGCATTTTCCACCGCGACTCTCGCAGTCCCGCGTGCGAGGCCCACTTGGCCTCGAACGCATCGCCGCCCATCTAAGTCGAAACGTCGCTGAGAGGGGAGAATGTGAGATGGACGTCGATGACAAGACAATCGAAGCGCTACGCGAGGCGCTGGACGATGAATATAAGGCGCGCGCGACCTACCGGAGCGTCGTCGAACGGTTTGGGCCGGTCGGACCCTTTGTAAACATCATCGAAGCCGAAGAACGCCACGCGAGCGCGCTTCTCCGCCTTTTCGAACGCTACGGCGTTGAGCCGCCGAAGGACAGATGGGCGGGACGGGTTCCAGCGCCGCCCAGTCTCTCAGCAGCGTGCAAGGCGGGCGTCGAGGCCGAGATCGAGAACGCCGCCATGTACGAGCGGCTCCTGGCGCAAGTCAGCGACGCGCGCGTGCGCGGAGTCTTGATGAGCCTGCAGGAGGCTTCGCAACAGCGCCACCTTCCGGCGTTTCGGCGCTGCGCGGAGCGCAGATCTGGCGGCCCATGCTGAACTGCGGATCTTAAGAGGCGCGCGTTGTTTTCTGTCAACGCGCGAGCATCCAGCCGCCAAGCGCAATTAGAATGATTCCGCCGATCGTACGGCTGATTGCAGCGTAACGGGTATTGACGATTTTCTGCACGGCGAAGGCCGCCAGTCCGAAGATGACGAGATCGTCAAGCTAGAAAAACACGACATAGAGCCCGATGCAGGCATAGTGCAGAGCGTTGCGCGACGGCATCCTGACGGAAAGCAGCGCAAGAATTTCGCGCCCCCTCTTTTCCGCTGAATCGAAGCCGATGATATAGCGCGAGCCGCGCACGATGAGCGGCACGGCTGGGTCTTCTATGCCGTAGCGCTTCACGACCTTTTGAAAGAGCGCTTCGCTCGACGGTTTCGAAATGTCGTGCAGCACGTAAGCAATTCCGCGCCGCTGATTCAAAAACGCGATGGCCTCATGGCAATGCGGACAATCTGGCGAGAAAAAACATGCAACCGGCCATCTTCTCGCCACTCGATTTGTGTAGGCGTTTGTCCGTGCTGCTGTGCGAATTGCAGCCACGCATAGGCTAGGCCAAGGAGAAGGAACAGCGCTATGCGGAACGGCAGAAGTCTCAAGTTGGCTCCTCTGCGAATATGGAGTTGAATTTAGCAGACTTCGGGAGTGGATCAGCCGCTGTAGGGGCCTGTCCTTCCTAGGGTTTTGTCGAGTTCACGTTGCTAGGGCGTAATCTGCCTCTGACAAGCGTCATCTTCAAAAAAATTTAACTATAAAGTTAAGGCCCCGCTTGCACTTCAGATAACGCTCGCATTACAAATGGGACGCTGAAGCTGGAAGAGGCGCGAGTCGCAGCCCTTCCCCTTCTCGAGGGGCCCGAGACATGCGCTCGGTCGTTTGAGCCCTGACAGCCATTTGGCGGCACGGCCGCCCCCAGCGAGCGCCCCAAAAAGGAAGTCCTATGCTGCGATCTCTAGGTCTTGCAGGAATGATGACGGCTGTACTTTTGACGGCTCCAGCTCACGCTTTCGACGTCATGGCGCCCGACTACGGCGGACGCGTCGAGCAGTATCAGGCCAGGCTGGCGCGGGCGGAGGCTCGGGGCGAGCGCATCCGCATTGGCCCCACGGAATGCGATTCCTCCTGCACGCTCTATCTGGCGTCGCACAAATCGTGCGTTTCCGAAGGCGCGGTCTTCGGCTTTCACGCGCCCTGGTTCGGCGGCCCCGAGGGGGGAGTCATCGATCCTCGCATGACCGCGGTCTTCGCCGCCCATTACAAGCCCGCCTTGCGACGGGTCTTCATGGAACACGTCTATCGCCACGGCAATCGCGCGCCCGGTCCGATGCTGCGCATCACCGGCCGCCAGCTCGCGGCGTACGGCTATCGCCTCTGCTGATCTTCAGGGAACGTCGGCGGGCGCGGAGATTCGATCGGAAGATCGAAGCGCTCCGCGCTCATACCAGCCCTTGCTCCGATTGACGATCCAGACGACGCTCAGCATCACTGGAACCTCGATCAGGACCCCGACGACAGTGGCCAGCGCGGCGCCGGAATCAAAGCCGAACAGGCTGATCGCCGCCGCGACTGCGAGTTCGAAGAAATTGCTCGCCCCGATCAAGGCGGATGGGCCGGCGACGCAGTGGGCTTCTCCGGTCGCGCGATTGAGCAGATAGGCCAGTCCGGCGTTGAAATAGACTTGGATCAGAATCGGCGCCGCAAGCATGGCGATGATCGCTGGCTGCCGGATGATCTGTTCTCCCTGAAACCCGAACAGCAGGACGAGCGTCGCGAGCAGCGCCACGAGCGAGGCGGGACCGATCCGGGCGAGCGTGTTCGCGAGGCGTATTTCGCCGCCTGCCGCCAGCAGTCGCTTGCGCATGATCTGGGCGGCGATCACCGGAACGACGATATAGAGGACGACCGAAAGAAACAGCGTGTCCCACGGCACGACGATCGATGACAGCCCGAGCAGCAGTCCCACGATCGGCGCAAAGGCGACGATCATGATCGCGTCATTGAGCGCGACCTGGCTCAAGGTGAAATGCGGCTCGCCCTTGGTGAGGTTCGACCACACGAACACCATGGCGGTGCAGGGCGCCGCCGCGAGCAGGATGAGGCCGGCGATATAGGAATCGATCTGGTCCGCCGGCAGATAGGGTCGGAACAGATAGCCGATGAAGATCCATCCGAGCAGCGCCATCGAAAAAGGCTTCACCGCCCAGTTGACGACAAGCGTCACGCCGATGCCGCGCCAGTGACGCCCGACCTCGGCGAGCGCCGCGAAGTCGATTTTCATCAGCATCGGCGTGATCATCAGCCAGATCAGCGCGGCGACCGGCAAATTGACCTTTGCGATCTCAATCGCGCCGATCGCGCGAAACACGCCGGGAGTGAAATGACCGAGGGCGACGCCGGCGACAATGCAGAGCGCGACCCAGAGGGAAAGATAGCGTTCGAAAGTGGTCATGGCTCAGCTCGCGACCGCGTTCGGCGACGTTGCGCCTTCCATTTCGCCGATCTCGCGTAGACGCTCGCTGAGCGCGAGCTTGTCGAGACGATGCAGCGGAATGGCGCAGAATTGATCGACCCGGTTGCGCAGATAGAGGAAGGCGGTGGCGAAGGCGCGCTGCTTCTCTATGTCCGTTCCTTGCTCCGCCGCGGGGTCTTCGATTCCCCAATGCGCCGTCATCGGCTGACCGGGCCAGGCGGGACATATTTCACCCGCCGCGCTGTCGCAAACGGTGAAAACGAAATCCATGTGCGGCGCGTCCGAGGCGGCGAACTCGTCCCAGCTTTTTGAGCGATAGCCCTCGGTGGGAAGGCCCATCGTCTCCAGCGTCTTGAGCGCGTATGGGTTGACCGCGCCCTTCGGATGGCTGCCGGCCGAGAAGGCGTTGAACCGGCCGGCGCCGCGCGCGCGCAGCAGCGCCTCGGCCATGATCGAACGGGCGCTGTTGCCGGTACAGAGGAACAGCACGTTATAAATCCTGTCCGTCATTGGGGAGCCTCACAGTTGAGGGCGGGAAGGGAGTCGGCGGACGCGCATGCCGCGCCGCCGCAGCAGTCTTCGGCGAGAAAGCGCGTCAGCGCATTGAGCCGCGAAAGGTCGGCTCGATAGACGATGCTGCGGCCGTTGCGGGCGCTGACGACGAGCCTGGCCTGCGACAGCACGTTGAGATGCGCCGACAGCGTGTTCTGCGGAACGCAGAGAGCCCGGGCGATGTCCCCGGCCGGCAGGCCTTCGGGCTCATGCCGGACCAGCAGCCGAAAGGCCTCGAGCCGCGTGGGCTGCGAAAGCGCGGCGAGACAGACGAGAGCCGATTCTATTTCCATAATTCCAGATATATCGAAATAAATGACGATGCAATGACATCTGCGGCTGCGTTCGGGCTGCTCTGTCGGCGCATTGTTGCGTGGTCTTGGCTCTGTTACCCATTCGGAACGTCAGGAGCGCTTTGCATGACCCGCCGCCCGCTCGTCGCCGGAAATTGGAAAATGAACGGGCTGCGCGCCTCGCTTGCCGAGATTGAAGCGATGGGCGCCGCCTATGACGAAGCGCTCCGCGCTCGCGCCGAACTGATCGTCTGCCCGCCGGCGACTCTGATCGCGCTCGCGCGCGACATTGCGGCGCGCGGCGGCTTGGGTCTTGGCGGGCAGGACTGCCACGCCTCCCCCGGCGGCGCCCATACCGGCGACATTTCCGCCGAAATGCTCAAGGACGCGGGCGCGTCTTACGTCATCGTCGGCCATAGTGAACGTCGTTCGGATCACGGCGAGACCGACGCCGACGTGCAGGCCAAGGCGTCGGCCGCCCTGCGCGCCGGGCTCGCGCCGATCATTTGCGTCGGCGAGACGCGCGCCGAGCGGGAGGCGGGAAATGCTCTGAGCGTGGTCGGCGCGCAGATCGAGGGCTCGCTGCCGGCCGATGCGCCAAGCCATATCGTCGTCGCCTATGAGCCGGTGTGGGCGATCGGCACGGGCCTGACGCCGACGGCCGCCGACGTCGCCGAAATGCACGCCTTCGCGCGCGAACGCATTGAAGCGCGGCTTGGGGGCGACAAGAGCGCGCGGGTTCGCATTCTTTATGGCGGTTCCGTGAAGCCATCGAACGCCGACGAATTAATGCGCGTCGCGAATGTCGACGGCGCGCTTGTCGGCGGCGCCAGTCTCGCCGCCCAAGATTTCATCGGCGTCGCGGGCGTTTATCGCTGAGCAGCGCTGGACAATCCTATTAGGGCCGATAAAGTCCTTGTGTTGGAGAAGCGCGGCGCTCTCGAAATTGATTGGATGAAGGGACGTGCGATGGACCCGAACGATTTCGGCGCCATAGGTATGGGCGCAGGCGATAATAATTATTCCGGATCGCGATTCAGCGAAGTTCGCGACGCGGTTTTCGCCAATCCCTATCAAAAGGTCTGGGGCGGGGAGGGAGAGCCGCCGCTCCCCTTCGTGATGCCGACCTTTCTCGACATGCTGCGCGAGCTGTGGAAGGGCAGGCACTTTCTCACTGAGGCTGCTGAGCGATCGGTCGATTCGCGCAGCGATCTGAGATGGGGACTGGACGGGAAAGGATTCAGGCGCATCGTGCACCCTTGGGGAGTCGTTCTGACAGGACTTTGGGACATCACCGAAGACAGCGGCTACACCGGCTATTTCCAGAAGGGCAGCAAGACGCTTATCGTCGCTCGCTATTCGAACGGCGGCGCGGTGCAGCGCGGAAAGCCCCGCGGGCAGGGCATCGCCGGCAAGCTCTTCCCGACAACCGACCCAGACCATAAAGAGCCGTTGCCAACGGCGAATTTCTTCACGATCGACGATTTCGTCGGCGCGTCGACGCGCCACATAAACGATGTCGAATTTCTCAATGCGCCGAACGTCACGCTGTCGAACGATTGGCCGACCTCGCCGATCATCATGGCTGCGGGCGTTGTCTTCACGCTCGTCGATAAGAACGCCACCGAGCGTCAGCTCCATGAAATCGCCGAACTCGGCAAGCCTCCCGGCGTGCCGACCCGGGCCCCGCGCTTCATGCGCTTGAAGCTCGCGCCGAACCATCCTCGAATTGAAGGAGAGGGACTGGATTCACGCGACGAATTGCTGGCGATGATGTTCGACAAGGGCGATCCGAAACCCAAGCGCAAAATTGTCCTGACCATCGAAGTCACCGACGATGGCGAAGTGACCGGCCGCACGGGATTCAAGAAGGGGACGTTCCGCAATTGGCGGCGGATCGGCACGATAACTTTCGATAACGCCGTGGCCTCCTATAACGGCGATCACGTGCTGCATTTCCACCATCCCTATTGGCGCACGGACTCCAACGATCCGGCGACGCAGTTCCGGCCGGGGCCGCGAACCAGCGAGGTGGAAAAGGCCGAAGCTCTGTAGGCTTGCCGCCCCGCGGGACGCCCGATATAAGCGCGACGCCTGACTATTCTCCAACGACGAGGCGACGCGCTCTATGGCGATCGAACGCACATTTTCCATCATCAAGCCCGACGCGACGAAGCGCAATCTCACCGGCAAGGTCAATGCGCTGATCGAAGACGCGGGCCTGCGCATCGTCGCCCAGAAGCGCATCCGCATGACTCGCGAGCAGGCGGAAACCTTTTACGCCGTGCATAAGGAGCGCCCGTTCTTCGGCGAGCTCGTCGACTTCATGATTTCCGAACCGGTCGTCGTGCAGGTGCTCGAAGGCGAAAACGCAATTGCGCGCTATCGCGAAGTCATGGGCGCTACCAATCCGGCGAACGCCGCGCCGGGCACCATCCGCAAGGAACATGCGCTGAGCGTCGGCGAGAACTCGGTGCATGGCTCGGACGCGCCCGAAACCGCGGCGGTGGAGATCGCCCAGTTCTTCTCGGGCAACGAGATCGTCGGCTAACGGCTCGTCATGCCCGCGTTGGTCGCGGGCATTTGGCTTCCCGTTTTTGCGTGGATGGCCGGGACGAGCCCGGCCATCGGTCTTTGCGTCCGCTTACGCCTCCGCGCTTTGAGGAAAATACGCCTGCATGAGCGCGTCGCGATAGGCGACAAGATTTGGTTTCGCGAGCGCTGCGTCGCGAACGGCGCTCTCCGCCATTGGCGCCAACACCGTGGCCACAAAGGCGAAGACGGTCGCGTCAGCGCCGCTGGGCTTATCGCCGAACAGATAGGGCTTGTCTCCCATCAGCGCCGCCAGCGCTTCGACGTCACGCACGCCGAGCGTATCGATTTCCGCCGCGCCGTGCCGGCCCATGCCTTGCGCCCACAGCGCGTTCGCGATCCTGCGCCGAATAAACCATTTCGCCAGAGGGCGCACGATCGCAGGCGCGCTGTCAAAGAAACGCGCCGGACCACGTTCAAAATTGGCGTCGTCCATCCAGCGCATGCGGACGACGATCCAATAAAAATGTTCCTCACACATTTTCTCGACGCACCAGCCGACCGCTTTCTGCTCAGCGCTTAAATTGGCGTCAAAGTCCACACCGTATTTCTGTTCGAGATGAAAGCGGATAAAGGTCGAATCCGCGACTAATTCGCCATCGTCGCTGATGTAGGGCTGCTTGCCCTTCGGCGCCTTGGAGAATCCGCTACGATCCTCGACATAGTCGAGGCCGGCCAACTTCAAGAGAAGCATCGCCTTCGTCACGAAAGGCGAGGCGTCGGGCAGGCCAGCGACGGGACGAAAGCAATAAAGAGTGATCGTCATGAAATTCTCCTGCGCGCCAGCGTCGCGTCGGGAACGATAAGACTGGCGTCATCAGGCGCCGGCGCGCCGAGCACGCGCTTGCCCTCGACCCGAACGGCGCCTGACGCGACCAGTTGCAGCGCCATCGGATAGATGACGTGCTCTTGCGCCAGGACACGCGCGGCGAGCGTTTCCGGCGTGTCGTCGTCAAGCACCGGCACGGCGGCCTGCGCCACGATCGGACCTTCGTCCATTTCCGGCATGACGAAATGCACCGTGGCGCCGTGAATTTTTGCGCCGTCCGCGAGCGCCCGTTCATGCGTGTCGAGTCCGCGATAGGCGGGAAGCAGCGCTGGGTGGACGTTCAGCATGCGCCCGCGCCACTGGCCGACGAACCATGGCGTAAACATGCGCATGAAGCCGGCGAGGCAGATGAAGTTGATGCGATAAGTTTCGAGCACGATCTGCAGCGAACGCTCGAACTCCTCGCGCCCGGCATAAATCTTGTGATCGACCGCGGCCGTCGCGACGCCCGCGGCCTTCGCCTTGGCGAGGCCAGGCGCGTCGGGTCGGTTCGAGAGCACAAGCGCGATATCGGCCGGGAAGCTCGGATCTCTCGCCGCCGCGATCAGCGCGTCCATGTTCGAGCCGCGCCCGGATATGAGAATAGCTGTGCGCAGCCGCGTCACAACGCCAGAGTTCCGCGCGTAACGACTCGCTCCGCGCCGTCAGTTTCGATGACTTCGCCGATGCGCCGAGGCTTTTCGCCGGCGGCGCGCAACGCGCTCTCGACCTCGCCGGCGCCGGGCGCGGACGCGACGACAACCATGCCGATTCCGCAATTGAAGGTGCGCAGCATTTCGCTTGACGCGATTTCTCCGGTCGTCGCCAGCCAGCGGAAAACCGGCGGAACCTCGAAAGCCGACAGATCGAGCGCGACGCCCAGCCCGCTCGGCAGCACGCGCGGCAGATTGTCGGGAAAGCCGCCGCCGGTAATATGGGCGAGGGCGGCGATATGCGGCGTCGCCTTCAAGGCGGCGAGAAGCGGTTTCACATAGATTCGCGTCGGCGTCAGCAGCGCCTTGGCGAGATTGCGATCGCGCGCGAAGGGCGCCGTCGCGCTCCATGCGAGCTCGGCGCGCTTCACAATGCTGCGCACGAGCGAAAAGCCGTTGGAGTGAACGCCGGAGGAGGGCAGGCCAAAGACAACGTCGCCTGCGCAGACATTGCGGGGTAGGAGATGATTGCGCTCGGCGGCGCCAACCGCGAATCCGGCGAGATCATAGTCGCCGCGCGCGTAGAGGCCCGGCATTTCCGCAGTTTCGCCGCCAAGCAAGGCGCAGCCGGCCTCGATGCAGCCGGCGGCGATGCCCTTCACGACCGCCGCGGCGGCGTTCGGGTCGAGTTTCGCGGTGGCGTAGTAATCGAGAAAGAAGAGCGGTTCGGCGCCTTGAACGACGAGGTCGTTGACGCACATCGCGACGAGATCGATTCCGATCGTGTCGTTGAGACCGGATTCGATCGCGATTTTCACCTTGGTGCCGACGCCGTCATTGGCCGCAACCAGCACCGGGTCGGAAAATCCTGCGGCCTTGAGGTCGAACACGCCGCCAAAGCCGCCGATCTCGCCGTCGGCGCCGGAGCGCCGCGTCGAACGAACCGCGGGACGGATCAGATCGACGAGCCGGTTGCCCGCGTCGATGTCGACGCCGGCTTCGGCATAGGTAAGGCCCGACGTTCGCTGTTGCATTTCATCCTTCGCTCAGGAGGCGCCGGCGGTTAGATGGGCGTAAGCGGCGGGTGCTGTCAAATCCGCCGGGAAGGGCTACGCTATTGTGCGTTTGCACAAATATTTTTGCGGCGAGCCATGTTGAATGCCGCCGTAAAGGAGCAGCGTCATGAAATTCCGTTTCACCATTGATGATATCGCGGCCGCGCGTGATGCCGGCGCGATCGACGCCGAGACATTCGAACGGCTGTCGCAATTTCTGGCGTCGGGGCGCGCTGCCGGGGCGGAAGCGGCGTCCCAGGCGCCGCGCTATGACGTCGTCAATGTGCTCTGGTACGCCGGTGCGCTGATCGTGCTCGGCGCCATGGGCATGTTCTCGACGACGGCCTTCGGCCTCTGGGGCGACAAGGCGCTGCTCGTCACGGCCATCGTCTATGCCGTCTTATTTACTCTCGCCGGCGCCTATCTATGGAAGAAGCGCGATCTGCGCACGCCGGGCGGTCTGCTTGTCGCTTGCGCGGTCGGCATGGCGCCGCTGGCGATCTTCGCGCTGCAATCCATGTTTGGCGTCAGTCCGGCGGGAGAGGCGCGTCCCTACGGTGATTTTTACGTCTGGATCAAATCGAGCTGGCTGCCGATGGAGCTGGGCACGATCGGCGCCGCCTCAATCGCGCTGCTCGCCTTTCCGTTCCCGTTTCTCGTCATGATCATCGCCTTCTCGCTGTGGTTCATGTCGATGGACCTGACGCCCTGGCTGATGGGCGTGCAGGAGTTTTCGTGGGATCAGCGGGCGAGCGTGAGCATGTATTTCGGCCTCGCGGTGCTTGCCGTCGCCTGGCTCGTCGATCTCAAGCGTTGGCGCGGCGGCGATTTCGCCTTCTGGCTGCATCTTTTTGGCCTGATGGCCTTCTGGGGCGGTCTGACTTCGCAGCACAGCGGCGATGAATTGGGCAAGGCGCTCTATTGCGCGATCAACGTTGCGTTGATCTTCCTGTCAGTGTTCCTCATGCGTCGGGCCTATGCGGTGTTCGGCGCGGTCGGCGTCACGATTTATCTCGGCTATCTCGCCAGCAGCGTTTTTCAAGATTCGATCCTCTTCCCCTTCGCGCTGTCGGGGATCGGCGTGCTGCTAATCGTCTTCGGGCTCATGTTCCATCGCTATGGCGCGGACATAGGCGCGGAGATCGGCGAACTGCTGCCGGCGCATTTGCGTGGACTGCGTCCGGTCCATGCGCGCGAACAGGCGTAAGCATGGGCCGAATCGAGGCGCCGCGGAAGCGGTGGCGCCGACGGATTGATTGCGCTTTAGGCGGATGCAGATTATATAGGCGGCATCCCAATATGGACGGCCGTTCTGTGGGTCGCTAGCGCCGCGTGGCGCGGCGCCGGACGCCGCCGCTGTGTCTCGATCGAGGAGTTTCCAAGATGACCAACGCCCCGCTGATGCCGAAGGCCACGGCCGTCTGGCTCGTCGAAAACACGTCGCTGTCGTTCGATCAGATTGCCGATTTCTGCAAATTGCATCCGCTCGAGGTGAAGGGCATCGCCGACGGCGAGGTCGCGGCCGGCATCCGCGGCCATGATCCGATCACGTCGGGCCAGCTCACGCGCGAGGAAATCGAGAAGGGCGAGAAAAACCCCGACCATCGTCTTCATCTCTCGGTCTCGAAAGTGGTCGTGCCGGAAGTCAAGAAGGCGCGCGGTCCGCGCTATACGCCGCTTTCGCGCCGTCAGGATCGCCCGAACGCCATCCTGTGGCTCGTGCGCAATCACCCCGAGCTGAAGGACGCCCAGATCATGCGTCTCGTCGGCACCACAAAGACGACGCTGAAGGCGATCCGTGAGCGCACCCATTGGAATTCCGCGGCCCTGACGCCGATGGACCCGGTGACGCTCGGACTGTGCTCGCAGATCGAACTCGACTTTGAGGTCAACCGCGCGGCGAAGGACAAGCCGCCGGTCGAGGATCATGGACAGACGCTGGTGCCCGCGAGCGTCACCACCAGTCCGCGGCCCGAACCGGCGACGACTGAGGATGTCTTCGGCAAGGCGACCCCGCCGGCGCCTGCCGAAGAAGAAGACAATTTCGACGCCGATCGCGTGTTTGGCCGGCTGAAGGACGTCGATTTCGGCGAATAGCGCCTTAGTCGGAAACGTGGCCAGATTGCTCAACTTCATTCTCGCGCGTATCCTTTGGCGATGAGGTCTTCCGCGCTCACTTTCGACCGGCTCGCCTATGTCGATCGCCTTAGACATGGCGGGATCGAAGAGGGGCAAGCGCGCGCCCACGCAGAGGCGCTGGACGCCGCTCTGAGGGATTCCGTCGCCACGAGGTCTGATATTGACGACCTGCAGCGGCAAATCCGCGAGGTCGAGACAGGACTCGAAGCCAAGATCGAAACCTCGGCAGCGAATTTGCGAGTGGAAATTCTTCGCTGGCTCGTCGTGACGCAAATCGGCCTCGCGGGATTCGTCTTTGCGGCGATTAAATTCGTTCGCTAACCGGCGCGCGGCGCCCTTTTATGATCGTGGACTCGCCGGATGACCGACTCGCCTTATGATCGCGACCTCGAACGAAATCCCGCGAATTTCCAGCCGCTGACTCCCATCACCTTCCTGGAGCGGGCGGCGGCCGTCTTTCCCGAGCGCATCGCCATCGTTCACGGCCCGCTGCGGCGCAATTATCGGGACTTCTATGGGCGCAGCCGGCGGCTCGCCAGCGCGCTCGAAAAGGCTGGCCTGGGCCGTGGCGACACCATTTCCGTCATGCTCGCCAACACGCCGGCGATGCTCGAATGCCATTACGGCGTGCCGATGATGGGCGGCGTGCTGAACACGCTGAATACCCGGCTCGACGCTGCGATCCTCGCCTTTACGCTCGATCACGCCGAGACCAAGGCGCTGATCGTCGATCGGGAATTTTCAAGCGTCATTCGCGAGGCGCTTGCGCTCGCCAAGACGAAGCCGCTGATGATCGACTATGTCGATCCGGAATTCGACGGGCCCGGCGGGCGGCTGGGCTCTCTCGACTATGACGAATTCCTGCTTTCGGGCGACGCTGATTACCAATGGACTCCGCCCGGCGACGAATGGGACGCGATTTCGCTCAATTACACATCCGGCACCACGGGCGATCCGAAAGGCGTCGTCTATCACCATCGCGGCGCCTATCTGACCGCACTCGGCAATGTGCTCACCGGCGACATGGGCCGCCATCCGGTCTATCTGTGGACGCTGCCGATGTTCCATTGCAACGGCTGGTGCTTCCCCTGGTCGATTTCGGTCAACGCCGGCATGCATGTCTGTCTGCGTCAGGTGCGCGCGGGCCATATCTACGAGTTGATGTCCGAACATGGGGTCACGCATCTCTGCGGCGCGCCCATCGTCATGTCGACGCTGCTCAACGCCAGCGAATCGGAGAAGAGGCCGTTGAAGCAAACGGCGCGCTTCTTCACCGCCGCCGCGCCGCCGCCGCAGTCGGTGCTCGCCGGCATGAAGGCCGCCGGCTTCGAAGTCACGCATCTTTACGGATTGACCGAAACTTACGGGCCCGCCGCGGTCAACGAGTGGCAGGACGACTGGAATTCGCTCGACGGCGGCGCGCAGGCGCAGCTGAAGGCGCGTCAGGGCGTGCGTTATCTCGTTCTCGAAGATCTCGATGTGATCGACCCCGATACGATGCAGCCCGTGCCGCGCGACGGCGTGACGATGGGCGAGGTCATGTTTCGCGGCAATGTGGTCATGAAAGGCTATCTGAAAAACAAGGGCGCCTCGGACAAGGCGTTCCACGGCGGCTGGTTTCATTCAGGCGATTTAGGCGTGCGCCATCCCGACGGTTATATCCAGCTCAAAGATCGTTCGAAGGACATCATCATCTCGGGCGGCGAGAATATCTCCTCGATCGAGATTGAGGATGCGCTGTTTCGCCATCCCAAGGTTCGCGCCGCGGCGGTTGTCGCCGCTCCCGACGACAAATGGGGCGAGACGCCTTGCGCATTCGTCGAACTGAAGGACGGCGAAGAAGCGACGGCGGAGGAGCTAATTGACTGGACGCGTCAGCATCTGGCGCATTTCAAATGCCCGCGCCACGTCGTCTTTTGCGAGCTGCCGAAGACCTCGACGGGGAAAATACGCAAATATGTTCTGCGCGAACGGGCGCGAGAAATCTGGCCTGCGAGCGCGACCACGGCGTCCCTGTGACGGCCCTGAAAGATCGGGTCAACAGTCAAAAGCAGCGTCGAAAAGCAGAGAAGCCAGCAGTCCTTGGGACTGCCGGCTTCGCGTCGAGGGCGGAAGGCCGAAACTTTCCGCGCCTCGCAATTCGCGCTAGATTAGAAGAACAGGCCGAGGCAGCCGCCCGCGAGACCGCCGACGACAGCAGCCGCGATCGTGTTCGCCATGCCGCCAAGCGCGACGGAAGCGAGACCGCCGAGAATGACCGCGCCGATGCCGGCGAAAACGTAGACGTTCGTGGTGAGTTCGAGTTCTTTAGCCATTATTCTTCACTCCTCTTAATTTTCGTTCCCTGAGTCGCGCCTTGTTCGCCCGGCGTGTTCTCATCCCAAAAGGGCGCGTCATTTCGACGCAGGCGGAGGTTAGCACAAGATGGCGCTGAGTCAATCACGGATGCGACAGGATGTCGCGTATGTAATTATATGATATATAATCATATTCAATCGCTCGTGTCATTTGGTCGGCTTAAGGAGACAAGCAAAATCTCGTTTTCAACGCGCTTTTGTGATCGCGCTTCGGTTGCGAACCACCCGCCCAAATTCGTTTTCGTCGAAGACGGACGCTATACCCGCTGACGATGACGAAAAAGAACTCTGACGTCGATCCCGCCGATCCGGTGGCTCGCAAACCTGATCGCGGGTTCAAGGCCACTCTCGCTCCTCTCCGGCCCCTCCTGCCATATGCGCTGCGCTACAAGCGAACGATCGTCCTCGCCTTCATAGCGTTGCTCATGGCGGCGGGCGCAACCCTCACTCTGCCGCTCGCCGTGCGCGGGATGATCGATCATGGCTTTTCCGCCGACAGCGCCGGAGCGGTGAACGCCTATTTCGGCGCGATGATCGCCGTCGCAGCGACGCTCGCGATGGCTTCCGGCACCCGCTATTATTTCGTCATGACGCTCGGCGAGCGCGTCGTCGCCGATCTGCGCGCCGATCTCTTTAAACATCTCACGACTCTCGACGCCGCCTTCTACGACACGGCGAAGACCGGCGAGCTTCTCTCGCGGCTCACGGCCGATACGACGCAGCTGAAATCCGCCTTCGGCTCGTCGGCGTCGGTCGCCCTGCGCAATCTCTTCATGTTCTTCGGCGCAATCGTGATGATGGTCGCGACTAGTCCCAAGCTTGCGGGGCTGGCGCTTGCGGCGATTCCGATCATCGTCCTGCCGCTGATCGGTTCCGGCCGCGCGGTGCGCCGCCGCTCGCGTCACGCGCAGGACACGCTGGCCCAGGCCTCTGCCTACGCCGGCGAAAACCTCGCCGCTGTGCGAGCGATGCAGGCCAATGGCGCGCAGGCCTATACGACGGGGCGGTTCGCCCGCGCGGTCGAATCCGCCTATGATGCCGCCCAGGCCGCGACGCTGCTCCGCGCCTTCGTGACCGCCGGCGCCATTCTTGTCGTGTTCACCAGCGTCGTCGGCGTGTTGTGGCTCGGCGCGCAGGATGTGCTCGCGGGACGCATGACCTCAGGCGTTCTGTCGCAGTTCGTCCTTTATGCGGTGCTCGGCGCCAGTTCGTTGGGCGAGCTTTCGCAGACCTGGAGCGAACTCTCCGCCGCCGCCGGGGCCGCGGGCCGCATCGCCGACATTCTCGCCATTCAGCCGCGGATTATAGCGCCGCCGCGCCCGGTTCATCCGCCGGCGCGCTGGAAAGGCGGCATCGCCTTCGATCATGTGCGCTTCGCCTATCCGACCGCGCCTGACCGGGCCGCCTTGCAGAATTTCTCGCTCGTCGTCGAACCCGGCGAGCGGGTCGCGCTTGTCGGTCCTTCGGGAGCGGGCAAATCGACGACTTTTGCGCTGCTCCTTCGCTTCTACGATGTAGATTCGGGCGCGATTGCCCTCGACGGCGTCGATCTGCGCGACCTTGATCCGGCGGCGCTGCGCAAAGCGATCGCGCTTGCGCCCCAGGATCCGGTGATTTTCGGACTCTCCGTCGCCGAAAATATCGCCTATGGCCGCGAAGAGGCGTCGAGCGAAAAAATCGTCGCCGCCGCCAAGCGCGCCCAGGCGCATGACTTCATCATGGCGCTGCCGATGGGCTATGACACGCTGCTCGGCGAACGCGGCACAACGCTCTCGGGCGGCCAGCGCCAGCGTCTCGCCATCGCGCGCGCAATATTGGCCGACGCGCCGGTGCTACTCCTCGACGAGGCGACCTCGGCGCTCGACGCCGAAAATGAGGCGCTGGTGCAGGCGGCGCTACATGACGTGATGCAGGGGCGCACCAGCCTCGTGATCGCCCATCGTCTCGCGACCGTGCTCGAAGCCGATCGGATCGTCGTCATCGATGACGGACGCATGGTCGAGCAAGGGACGCATGCGAGCCTGATCGCCGCCGGCGGTCTTTATGCCCGGCTGGCGAAACTGCAGTTCGACACCGACCGCGCCGGCGCTGCCGCCTGAAAACGGAGATTATGGGTCGGGTCGAGAGGTCGCCGTCTTGCGGCCTGTGTCGACCCTTGTCATAGCGAAGAACTGCCCTGAAACTCAATCGGGATCGTGCGCCGCCGAAGCGACGCTATGGCGAAGGAGCGGTGGCGGCTCCGAATCTTCGAACTCTCTAAGGACTTTGGTTCGCAACAGCGACCCGAGATATTTCACATATTCCTTGCCGATGAAGCGCGCGACCCGGAGATTGCTCACCCAGTCCGCGACATCGATATTCTCGCTGACGACCGGAAACGGATAGAGTTCGACATCCGGCAGGGCGGCCGAGATTTCGACCAGGGCGCGCGGCATATGGTAATTCGAGGTTACGACGATGAGCGTGCGGGTAATGTTGTGCTGGCGCGCCCAGGCGCGCGTTTCTTTGGCGTTGCCGGCGGTATCGAGCGCCTGGTAGCCAAGATCGACGCAGCAATCGAATAGCTGACGCGACACCGGCAATATTTTCGCGATGACGGCGCTGCGGGTCGCCCGATTGACGCCGGTGATGAGCATCCGGCGCGCCTGTCCGTTCGCCAGCAGGGTCGCCGCGTCGAGCACCCGGTCCGAGCCGCCGGTCAGCGCGACGACCCCCTCCGCCTGTATCGGAATGGCGAATTCCTCGCGCGGCAGCGACACTGCGAAGCCGGCAAAGCCAAAAAGAAACGCCGCGCTAACGAGAGCGCCGCCGGCGAAGATCGCGCTGGCGGCCTTGCGGACGGCGCTCAACCTATTGCTCTCGCCCTGGCTTAGGGGAGTCGTCACTTTTGCAATCCTTCGCCCATGCCGTTAAACGCGCGAAACCCGATTCTGACGCGACTATAGTCCGATTTTGGCGCCGATGTTATTGGCGCCGGTCTAGCCGAGACGCCACAAATGGCGCAACACGATGTGTCGCGACAGATAGCCGGTGAGCGTCGCGACCCCGCCCACAAGCAGCACGATCGCCAGGAAACCGCTGGGACCGATCGAGAAATCGCCGAACATCGCTTCCATCTGCTCGCCGCCGCCAGTGGCGCGCCATCGATGCGCCAGAAATTGCGCCAGGACGAAGAAGGCGATCGCGCCGCCGCCGCCGATCAGCGCGCCGCGAAAGCCCAGCGCCATGAAGCGGCGCTGAAATTCCTGGGCGATGAATGCGTCTGCGGCGCCGACGATATGCAGCACTTCGACGATTTCGCGATTGGTCGTGACCGCCGCCCGGGTCGCCGACGCCACGGCGACGGCCATGGCGGCGAGAATCAGAATGAAGATGAGGGCGGCGGTCGCCACGGCGGCGCGCGCCATGTCGCCAAGCCGCTCGATAAATACATGGTGATCGTCGAGCGCCGCGTTGGGGACGACGCGTTCGAGCTCCATGCGCAACTTGTCGAAATCCGGCCGATTTTCAGTCTCGAGCTTTAGGACGATCATCCGCGGCGTCGGGAGCTCCGAAAGGTCCAGCCCCTCGCCGAGCCAAGGCGTCAGCAGCGCCTCCGATTCGGACTGCGCGTAGACTCGCGCCTCCCGGACGCCGGGCGTCTGGCGCATCGCCTCGGCCGCGGCGGCGACGTCGGCTTCAATGTTGCGGCCGGGCGTCGGACGCACCTGCACAGTCGCCTCGCGCGCGATGTCGCTGCGCCATTCAACGCTGGCGTCGGCGACGAGAATGGCGACATTCGCGGCGAGCGCGGCGAGAAACGTCATGATCGCAATGACGATGACGAGCGAACGGCCGGGCACCGAGTCCGCCGGCACCAGCGCGTTCTGCGACGGAAATTCCTCGGCGTCGACGTCAATGTCGGGCGCATCACGGCGGGTCGGGGACCAAAATTGCATCACGTCCATCGTCCGCTTATTCGAAAATGTGAAGCCGGCCGTCGGCGAGCACGAGACGTCGCGCTTCCTCATGCTGATCCATCAAGGTCAAGTCATGGGTTGCGATGATGACGGCCGTTCCAGCTTTGTGAAGCTCAACGAACAGGCGCAGGATGCGCCGTGCAAGCGTGGGGTCGACATTGCCTGTCGGTTCATCGGCGAGCAGCAGTTTGGGCTGTGAGATCAGCGCGCGGGCGATCGCGGCGCGCTGCTTTTCGCCGCCTGAAAGGATCGTCGGATGCGCATGCGCGCGTTCGCCAAGGCCGACCCAGCGCAAGAGTTCGGTCACTTCGGCGCGATAGCCCGGCTCTTCGCGGCCGAGCACGCGCAAGGGCAGGGCGACGTTTTCATAGAGCGTCAAATGGTCCAGAAGCCGGAAATCCTGGAAGACGACGCCAATCCCGCGGCGCGTCTCGGCAACCTCCTCATTGCTGAGCGCCGCCGTGTCCTTGCCGAAAATGTTGATCAATCCGCGCGTCGGTCGCAGGGACATGATGATCAGGCGCATCAAGGTGGTCTTGCCCGCGCCGGACGGACCGGTGAGGAATTGAAACGAACGCGGCGCGATCTGAAAATTGATGTCGCGAAGGGTTTCGGCGCCGACGCCATAACGCAAGCCGACGTTCTCGAAGCTCAGCACGAAGCTCTCTCTCCCAAAGATTCCAGTGACGCTCGAGACGTAGAGCGCGCTGCGAAAAAGCGGAAACCGGCTTTTCGCGTAAAGCGCACTCTAAGCTTTTGGAATCGATCACGTTATCTGCTTATGGGCGATTCCACCCAAATGCAGATAACGTGATCTTGCGCGCGGTGAAACAATAGCAGTTCCTCCCCGCTTATCCACATTCGCCTTGCCGAAAGCTTACGCCGCAACCTCTATGCGCAGTTAATGGCGGGCGCGAAACGCCCGGTTGCGCCAGTCGACAGCATTATTCTCAATGAGAGTTGGGCCTCGCTGCTCCGTCAGGCGTCGGCCAGCGGCAAGACGAAGCTGAAGACCGCGCCGCCGCCGGGGTTGGGCTCCGCCCAGATTTTCCCGTTGTGCGCTTCGATGATCGAACGCGATATCGAGAGCCCGACGCCGAGACCATGAGGCTTCGTCGTCGTGAATTGCGCAAAGAGCCTGGATTGGACTTCCTCGGGCAGGCCAGGACCAGTGTCGGCGACATCGACCCGAATGAGGTTGCCTTCAACAACGCAAGTCGAGACCCGCATTTCTCGTTGGCTCCAATTCTGCATCGCTTCGACGGCGTTCCGCTTCAGATTGACGACCACTTGCTGAATCTGAACCTTGTTGATCACCACCAGGTCCGGCGAGGCGGCGAGGTCGACCGTCGTAATGACATTATGTTGCCGCGCGAGCGCATCGGTGAATTCGCAGGCGGTTCGGATGACGTCGTTTAAATTTTGTGGGGTTTTCGCCGTTTCTCCGCGGGCAATGAACTGGCGAAGATTGTCCATTATTTCCGAGGCGCGGAAAATCTGCGCGTCGGCGCTGTCCAGTATTTCGGCAACCTTCTCGACGGAAGGGTTTTCCTCGTTCAAATAACGCCGGGCGAAATTGAGATAGGCCCCGATCGCCGCCAGAGGCTGCTTGAGTTCATGCGCCAGCCCAGCCGCCATGTTTTCGATCAAATCAAGCCGGTTCGCCTGAAGCTCCTGAACCCCCTGTTCGAAACGGCGGCGCTGACTGAGATCGCGGATCAACCCGATAAAGAGGCTCCCCTGTTCGCAGGCGATTTCGCTGACGCCGAGCTCCATTGGAAAGACGGACCCGTCCTTGCGCAGACCGTCGATGCGCCGACAAACGCCTGGCGCTCCAGGCCGCAGACAATCGCGATAGCTGCGCTCCGACTCGGGCGTCAGCATGCCGAAGTCCCTGCCAATGACTTCATCTGGCGCGTAGCCGAATAGCGCCGCCGCTTCGGCGTTCAAGGAGCGCACCGTTCCGCGCTCGTCGAGCACGACGATTCCGTCGAAGGCGGCGGCCATCATCGTGGTGAGATCGGGGCGTCCTTCGGCTTGCGCCGCGTTCGCAGCGAAAGAGGACTCACTAATGCTGAGGGAACGCATACGCTGCCCCCGGGCGCGCGGCGCGCTTCACGCTCCCATCTTGCCGTAGCTAGGCGCTTGGGACAAAAGGTCAAGCCTGCTTGCCGGCTGGCGCATTTGCAACCCCCGACAAATAGCCTAAGCAAGCGCCATGTCGCCGCCCCAAGCTCCAGCGCCGCTGCTCTTTTACAACGCCCGGCTGATCGATCCCGCCTCGGGACGGGATTGGCGGGGCGGCCTCGTTACTTGTGACGGCGTCATCGCGGAGCTTGGCGAGTCTGTGAGGCCGGCCGACGCGCCTGACGGCGCGCGCCTCTTCGACTGCGCGGGCGAGGTCGTCGCGCCCGGACTCATCGATATGCAGGCCTTCGTCGGCGAGCCGGGCGCCGAACATCGGGAAACGATCGCCAGCGCGACGCTCGCCGCCGCGGCCGGCGGGGTGACGACGCTGGTCTCGACCGCGGCGACGCTGCCGCCGGTCGACGACCCCGCCGTCGTCGACTTCGTCCTGCGTCGCGCCCGCGACACCGGAAGGGTGCGCGTCGCGCCGATGGCGGCGCTCACCAAAGGCCGCGAGGGCAGGGAGATCGCCGAACTCGGCCTGCTTCAGCAAGCGGGCGCAGTGGCTTTCAGCGATGGCGCCCGCGCGGTGAGAAGCGCGCTGGTGATGCGGCGGGCGCTGACCTACGCGCGCGATTTCGACGCGCTCGTCATCCATTTCGCGCAAGACCCTGATCTCTGCGTCGGCGTCATGAATGAGGGCGAATTCGCGCATCGGCTTGGCCTCTCCGGCGCGCCGCGCGAAGCCGAGGCGATCATGATCGATCGCGACCTGCGGCTCGTCGCCCTGACGGGCGCGCGCTACCATTCGGCGATCGTGACGACGACCTTGTCTCTCGACGCCTTGCGGCGAGCCAAGGACGAGGGCTTGGCCGTGACCTGCGGGACCTCGATCAATCATCTGACGCTCAACGAAAACGACATCGGCGACTATCGCACCTTCCTCAAGTTGCGGCCGCCGCTGCGCCATGAAGACGAGCGCAAGGCGCTCGTCGCGGCGCTCGGCGAAGGCCTCATCGACGTGATCGTCTCCGACCATGATCCGCAGGACGTGGAGACGAAGCGCCTGCCCTTCGCGGAGGCCGAATATGGCGCGATCGGCGTCGAGACGATGCTCGCCGCCGGCCTGCGCCTCGTTCACTCGGGCGATGTGACGCTTCCCCGCCTGCTCGGCGCGATGACCTCGCGCCCGGCGGAGATTTTGGGATTGCCGCAGGGCAGACTGGAAAAAGGCGCGCCCGCCGATATTGTCCGCTTCGATCCCGATGCGCCTTTTGTCGTCGATCCGGCCGCGCTCCATTCGCGCTGTAAGAATACGCCTTTCGACGGCGCCCTGCTTCAGGGCGTGGTCAGAACGACCGTCGTCGGGGGCGAAATCGTTTACGAAGATTAATGCTTCAAGCGTCGCATCGCCCGACCTCGACTGGCCGCGGCATTTTCCAAAAAGGCGCCTCAGGCCGATGCGATCGCGAATCTGTGTCGAGCTTTCAGCGCTTCCATGCTGAGCCAGACAGAGGCTCCAGCCCCAATGAAATGAGCAACTAACAAATTAAAGTTCGCCATTAAGACGAAGATGTCCAGCGCGCGCACGATCTTGTCTGGATCGGTGATCGCGATCCCCGGCGGCTGGGAAACGGTCTTGGCGACGAGAAGGGCGATGCTCAGACCGACGCCGATAAACGACACGATTGCGCCCAATACATTAACGAGCGAGCCGACTCCGAGAAACCACAGGGCCGCTGGCTGGTCGGCGGCGAGCGCCCCCTCTGGATCGCTGATCAGCCGTCCGGATGCGACGGTCGAGAAAAAATCGATAAGGAGTGACGCGAACAACAGGACAAGCCCGAAATAGCCCCAGTGGATCGGATCGCTGACCCATATGGTCGAACTGATCGACTGACCGACCGCGCCAAAGGCGAGCAGCGGCGCGGTCAGGAAGGCCAGAACGAAATCCAGCCAGAATCCCATCCAGCCCATGAGGCGGATGCGACGCGCAAGATCTTGCCCAATCAGCGCCGATTCCGGCGAAAGCGTCGCCACGCCGCCTGGCGGCGCCGTGGCGACCAGAGCAGTAGAGATCGTCCGCCGCGCCGGTCCGGCCAATACGATGAGGCCGAGATAAGCGATCAAGGCCGCCGGGAGCAGGACGGCTGCGATCTGGTTGGAGGCGCGCGCGACGCCGGCGAAGCTCTCATCCGTGAAACCGGGCGATCCGCCCGAAATCCCCACGACGTCAAACGAAGCGCCGCTGAAAATCGCTTCGAATACGCCGCTGACGATTAGCAGGAAGCCCACCGCATAAAGGAGCTGACGCAGCGGATAGGCGGTCAACCGCCGCCACCCGGGTCCGGCGCTGAACGGGTAGTTTGGGAAGGCCGCGCGCCACAGATATTGCGCGGCCAGCAGAATCAGGACGAGCGCTGAAAAGTTCAGCGAGAGATTGGTCAGCGGTCCGCCGATCGACGGCTCCCACAGCCGCAATCCCCAGGCGCCGAGCGCGAGCATGGCGAAGAGCGCGGCGAACGCCCAGTCGACCGGATCGTCGAAGAAGTCATACGCCAATTGATGATGCCGCATTTTGGCGCCCCGCAACGGAAACAAGTGGCGCGGCGGGCCGCGATTTCAACTGGCAGCGCTTAAGACAGGGCAGGCCGCGTCGTCCCGCGGTTCAGGATTTTTCAAGCGACAAAGCGGCTCTTGCCCGATGCGCAAGGGCGGCAATATTTATTTTCGATTGATTTCGAAAAGTAGAGACATTGATGAAAGCGCTTTTCGCTTCGACCGCCATTTTCGTCACCATATCGCTCTGTTCCAGCGCTCTGGCCCAGATCCCGAGCTTCCCCAAGGACGAGCCTTACGCCAAGGCGCGCAAGATTCTCGTGAAGAAGGGTTGGAAGCCGGTCCATGAGCCCGAGGACGGCTTTGTTTGCCAGAAGGATGATCCGCGCTGCAAAGGACGGCCCGAAACCGTCAATTGCGCGGGAACCGGCTTGGGCAATTGCATCTTCCGGTGGAAGCGCAAGGGCGTCGTGATCGACGTGCTCACGGTGGGCGAAACAAAGCCGGTGATCACGGAAGTGACCTGTCATTCCGGATGCAGCTGAGCATGAGCTTTTTGAGAGCGCGAAAGCGCGGCGCCGCATTCGACTTACAGGCGCGAGTGAAACGCTCGCGCCTAAGCAACACCTCTGAGAGAACGCAAGGAATCTTGGTGGCGGTGTTTGTCTGTGGATTTCTATGATCTGCGTGACAACACGGCCGTGCTTGAGGCTTGATCAGAGTTCCCGAATCGGATAGCGGCACGCTATTGGTGATCGGTTCTTTCCGAAACGCCCTCCCGACGGTGAAATGTCCCCAGCTGAGCGTGTCGCGCGCGAGCGTGGCAGCAGCGAAGCGCAAGGACACAGCAGAAGCGTTTCTGACGCTGAGCTTGCGCAATCGTAACATGGAGGCTCCAATGCCTGTGGTGCGTAAACTCAAGAGCCAGGCTGAGGACTGTTATGACAGGGGGCGACGCGGGCGGGGTCGGCGCGCCAAAGTATCGTGTTCGCTGTTTGTTCTACTTGCCATTGCGGCGAGCGGATCACACGTCACACGAGCAGTCGAGGTTTGGTTCGATGCCGAATTTGGCGTCTCCCTCCCGACGGTGAAATGTCCCCAGCTGAGCGTGTCGCGCGCGAGCGTGGCAGCAGCGAAGCGCAAGGACACAGCAGAAGCGTTTCTGACGCTGAGCTTGCGCCAGTTTAAGCGGGCTTAGGTGCACCAAACTGCTCGACCCTCAGCCCGGGCAAACTTCCCCAAACCAACAAGAATTAGTCGCCCGTGAAGAACGCGATTTAAGCGGCGATTAGTCGGCGATTTGAGGCGTTGGCGTCGTCGAGGACGCTCAGGAACAAGGCCCACAGAAGCGCCAGCCATGCGAGCAGGCGGCGGAAGTT